>JBDSOU010000004.1:0-2198 GCA_039914625.1 Bacteroidia bacterium
TCTGCACTCCTTTAGGCAGAATTGCAATCCATCCTGATTCAGAATTTTTATTTTTTGAAGAAGGAAAAATTTGTTGACCTTTTTTTTTCATCAGGAGAAAACCTCACGAATGTACTATAACCCACAAAAGTAATTAATAATTTCACCTTATATGTTTGAATTTTTGAAAGTTAAATAACTGGTCAAACTGAGCGGGATCTCACCTTTATAAGGTTAAACGAAGCTTGGCTTTTTATTTATTCACCCATTAATTAAACAAAAAATGTAGGCGTATTTGTTGAGCAATGATTCTGCTAACCGATAAAAATCCAACGCATACTTTTGCAATGTGTGAATTATGTAACTTATTTCCCAAATAATGCAACTTTTTCTCTATATAAGGTGCAAAAATTTATGGCATAAAATTTTAAAGTGTATTATACAAACTATTCAAAAAAAAATCTTCTATCATGATAAAAATTTATTTTACATCAATATTCCTTTTACTTTATTGTTCCGTTTCTGCCCAGGCAGTTTTTCAAAATATTATTTTCGATGAAAAACAAGAACCGGGATTAATGCTTCAGTTACCCAATAAACCGGAAGTGGTTCAAAATACTATTCTGCAAAGGTTAGAGGAAATAGGTTACAATCCCGAAACGAAAGGAGCACTTTTTTGGAAATCAAATAAAATAAATGGTTTCTATGTTTTTAAGCAAGTAACATTGCCTGCATTAAAGAATCAAACTCTGGATTTTTATTTCAACGTAGAACAGCAAAAAGAAAACAAAAAAAAATCAACACTTTACATGCTTGTCAGCAAAGGGTACAATAATTTCGTATCTCCGGAAGCTGATTCGGCAGTTTACAGGGCTGCAAGACGGTTTTTAAATGGATTTATAAAAGAAACTGCGGCTTATAAATTAAGTATTACAATTGAAGAACAAAAGGAGAATATTGATGATTCAGAAAAGAAATTGAAAAACCTGAAGGAAGATGCGGATGACATGCAAAAAAAGGTTGACGATTTAAAAAAAGATATGAGTAAAAATAAAGAAGAGCAACAAAATCTGGAAAGCAAAATACAGGAACAAAAGAAAGTGCTTGATGACTATAATTCAAAACTGAATATGCTGAAAAAATAAAGATTGAAATAAACAACTATGAATTCAGACAATATGCAAGTGAAAAAATCAAAAAAAGGTATTTACATTGCCATTGTTATTGTGCTTGCTGTAATAGCCGGAATTTGGATTTGGAAGGAAATGCAATTACGCAGCCTTCAAAAGGAATCAGATAATCGGGCTATAGAAATGAAGCAATTGTTTACACAACAAATGCTTGAAATACAATCTCAGGATATAAGGTCAATAATAAAACCCTTAGTTTGGGCAGTAAGGAGTGAGATGCTGAAAAATAATTTGACAGACATTAACTTTTATATTAATGAATTAGTTAAGGGGAAAAAGGATTTCAATTTATACTTATTACAGACACCAAAAACATTGTTGTTTCTTCTACAAATAAGAAATGGGAAGGAAAACCTTTTGAGGTTGCAGGTATTTCATCAGACTTATCAGGTGATAGCACAATAATTAAAACAATAAACAACAATATTATTTTGGCAAGCGCACCCATCATGGGCTTCAATAAGAGATTGGGAACAGTTGTTATAAGTTTTAGTATTGCACCCTCCCCTTTCAAATAGTCACTTGGCATTAAAATAGCATCAACAGCAAAAGAAGACCATGATGTACAGGTAACATTTTAACTAGTGTCATGTTAGGTTTAATATGGCGTACCAGGTTTTCCCACTAAGCCACCAGGAGCACAAAGAAAAACACTTTGCGGACTCTGTGTCTTTGTGGGATATGCGATACCTTACGATTAACATAACACAAGTAAATTAAATTTCTAAGTAATAATTCAAACAATTAAAAACAAAAAAAATGAAACGAAGCATAAACAGTTTATTAGGCTACACAATTAAAGGAACTGATGGTGAAATTGGAAAAGTAGAGGAGTTCTATTTCGATGACCGCACCTCAACCATCCGGTACATAGTTGTAAAAACGGGCGGATGGTTTTCCGGAAAAAAAGTTTTGATTTCGCCCGAAGTATTTCAAAAAGCTGAATGGGAATCAGAAACATTATCTGTAAATCTTACTCAGGAAAAAATAAAAAACAGTCCTGATATTGACACCGATAAACCTGTTTCG
>JBDSOU010000271.1:0-6686 GCA_039914625.1 Bacteroidia bacterium
GATGATAGGCAAACGAGGTAGAAAGGGGGGGGTATCTTTTTGTTGCATTCGGTGCTTCTTTTCGTCAGACGGACAAGCGTTTAATTTCAGCCGCTATCTCGTCAATAACTTCTTTGTTCTGCACTTCCTTTTTGTTTCCAACTTTAGTAGAAAATATTACAAATACTTTACCTCCATATTTTTCTTCAAATGATTCAAAGTTGGCTTGCATTCTTTCAGTCAGTTTGTAATTACCAAAGTTTGCATTTCCTGTTACAGGCTTGATTTGAATTCCGAATGCCTTATTACCAACTCTACCAATATAGTCAACATCACCCGCATGGTCTAAATCAGAATCTGATTCTTCAAACTTTATATCATGGAATTTTTTAGCAAGAAAATCATTGATGACTGATTTTTCAGTTATAAAACCGTCATAAGTTCTTGGAACGGTAACTTCATAAACATAGTCGTAACAGTCTTGCTTTGTAATTTGTTTAAATGCTTCTGTCCATTCGGGGATTACAACTTCGGTAATTTTCTCATAAAGGCGTTCTCCCAATTCATTAAGAATTTCTTTGGTTACTTTAATGGGGATTTTGGTTTTTGTCTGTGCCTTATCAAAATAGTATTGTTGCCATTCTTCAAATGTTTTTGGTTGGCACTCACGAATAAGAGCCATAACAGCCCCCACTTTACCTGGTCTTGTAAGTTGATAAGCGTTGCTTGTATAGTTTAATACTTTCTCTTTCTTGCCGAACTCTTTTTAAAAGCGTTTAATCTTAGTTAAGTTTTTTTATTTGTTCAACAACATCATCAAAATTTGTAAACTGCTCTTGGTCGTTGTAGAACAAATAAAAAACTTGCTTACCCCATTTTGCATTTGCAGCTTTATTGAAAGAGATAACACCTTCTCGCATCATATTAAATGTATGTGGCTTGACTTGAATGCCTGCAATCTCATTTCCGTTTTTTGAAATTATTAAATCAATTCTCAATTCCTCATCAACAAATCCTTCCGCCTCCGCAAATGAATAATCTTTGAGGGCTGCTGAAAATTCTTGAAGGGCTTTGTTTTCAATCAATGTTCCTTTCAATGATTGAATTACGAACAAATCATATTCCCATTGAATACACTCTTGCAAAGTGTGTTTATATTGTCCCCATGCTTGCAGTTGTGCCTCGTATAAATTTCTTCCGATATCTTCAACTGTTCCTTGACTTTTTATTCCGCATTCACAATTTGTTTCATGATGAACTTTTATTAACCCATACAATTCATCTTTACTTTTCGGACGATGAACTTTAATCAGTTTCATTACCGGAACTGATTTGTAAGATGCAGAAATACCATAATCGCCATTCAATTTATTTAACTCACCGCCTGTGGATGCTGCCATAGTTTTAAAAATTTGTCCTTGTGTTTAAAATCCAATTTGCTATCCACTTGCACCAAACCGTTTTTAATCAAGTGAGCATTGATGAAAGTTTTATTTTCAAGATAGAGATAACACAGCAAATTGTTTTCACTGTCATGTTTTACTGTATCATACTTTAGAAAAACTCTTTTACCTTTTGTTTTTTCAATCAGGAATTTTGTTGCCTCACCATTAATAATCGGGTCTTCTTTAATACCAATTAATTTTACAGTAAGGTCGTTGCTCAAACGAACTTTCTCCGGACTGATAACTTCTTTGACTGTAAAAAATTCTTCTCTGCTTGTTGAACTGTCTTTGTCAAGTTTGCTTCCGAACTGTAATTTCTTCACATCAATTTTCTTGTCAAGCGTATGTGGATCTTTAAAAATGTAAGGCAATTTTTCAATTTCTCTTGCATAGTCAATCGTCAAAGGTTTTTGTTTTAGAAACTCAAAAGTTGTATTGTGTCCCGATAATAAATCGGGATGATTTGCTCCAAGCTTTTGTTTGATGATTGGAATAAATTCAGGATTGATTTCGTAACCAACAGAATTTCTTCCTAAATTTTTTGCAGCAAGATTTGATGTTCCGCTTCCTGCAAACGGGTCAAGCACTGTGTCGCCAACAAATGCAAACATTTTTATCAAACGCTTTGGTAATTCTTCCGGAAACATTGCAATGTGGTTGTCCTGTCTTGCACCTGCAAAGTTCCAATGTCCTGCAAAGAATGTGTTCCATTCTTCGGCTGTCATTTTTGATAGCTCTTTATTTTCCTTTGTGGGCTTTGGTGCTTCACCAAGTTTTTTAAAAATCAAAATAAACTCATAATCTAATTTCAAAATTCCATTTCGCGGATAGGGATACGAACCCATCTGAACTCCTCCGCCAGTAGTATTGCTTGTCGTAACTTTTTGCCAAATGATTGCACCCATATAGTCAAAGCCGATGTTCTCACAAAACTTAATTATCTCCTCTCTGATTGGAATTACTTTGTATCGCCCGTAGTAAACTGCTCTGGCAAATTGGTCGCCAATGTTCACGCATAACCTGCAACCGTTGTTCAGCGTGCGGTAGCACTCTTTCCAAACCAAGTTCAGGTTGTTGATGTAGTTTTCGTAACTGTCGTGAAATCCGATTTGGTCTGTTGAACCGTAGTCCTTGAGCTGCCAATAAGGAGGTGAAGTCAGAGCCAAATGAATTGAATTATCAGCCAATTCAATCATCTGTCTGCTGTCACCGTTTATTATTTTATGTTGAGTTGTCAAAGTCAAAATTATTTCGAAGGTATTAAATTACAAGTCGTTTTGTCCTTTCTGAGTCTCCCTATTTCGGGAACTCAGAAACTTAGAATACGGAAATAAAGTTTTTGATTATCTGAAAAGGCATTCATTTTTGCCAGCGTAAGTGGGAAGCTGCCCTCGCCTGTGTCCTCACAGCGAGGAATAGTGACAGAATAATAATAGACGATGTTTAATTCCATTTAAGAGTAAAGATAATAAAGAAATGGTTGTTATTAATAATGACAATGATCATTGGGATTTACTCCTCCGATTTTCCTCGCTGTGGTGACACAGGCGAGGGCATTTTTTGCACTAACGATGGCGGAAAGGAATTGATTGAGGAGATAGAAAGTAAGAATGAAACGTTAGGGGTGCCGTGAGTACTTAAAACCAACAAGAAACTTCGTTAGACTGCCGGGTCGTGAGTTTCAATACTCTGTGAACGCGATTGAAAGAAGAGCGCTTCAAAATGAAGGGAGTATTTATAAACCATCCACCATTCACTTTCCATATTTAATAATGCAGGATAATAGTTAAAGAAAAACTCCTGCACAGCATTGATAAATGCTGAAACATATTCTTCCTTTTTATTCCAACGGTTGTAGTTGCCAGTATTTTCTTCATCAATCCATTTTTGCAGATATCCTTTTTGGTCTTTGTATTTTTCTTCGGTTACAATTGCAGGAGGTGAGCAATAAGTTGCAAGATATTTTTTTATTCTTTCCATATTTATGCCCCTGACATTGGCGGGGGAAATATTATTTTCTGAGCAATGAACAATTCCTGCTAATTTTTCCCACAATGTATGTGCGGTGAGCTTGCAGCGTTTATAAATATGTTTTTGAACAGGTACACCGATAACTGCAATTGCCGGATGCTGTTGAAGTAAAAATATTTTCAGCAGCGGAATACATCTTTCTACAAAGCGGTCGCGGGAGGAAAAAATTTTCGCCAGCTCATCCATTCCTTCTGTATAATCGTCTGCTTCACTTCGCATGGTGTTTAGATAATTGGAAACCCGCAATCCGACATATAGTCACAATAGGTATCGGGATACTGTTGGTTTTAATGTCCGAAAGTAACAATTATTTCATTCCGAAATTATTATCAAGACCCTGCTGGTAAAAAGGAATTACTTTGTATCGTCCGTAGTTAACTGCTCTGGCAAATTGGTCGCCAATGTTCACACATAACCTGCAACCGTTGTTCAGCGTGCGGTAGCACTCTTTCCAAACTAAGTTCAGGTTGTTGATGTAGTTTTCGTAACTGTCGTGAAATCCGATTTGGTCTGCCGAACCGTAGTCCTTGAGTTGCCAATAAGGGGGTGAAGTCAGAGCCAAATGAATAGAATTATCAGCCAATTCAATCATCTCTCTGCTGTCACCGTTTATTATTTTATGTTGAGTTGTCAAAGTCAAAATTATTTCGTCAAAGGTATTAAATTACAAGTCGCTTTGCCCTTTCTGAGTCTCCCCATTTCGGGGACTCAGAAATTTAGAATACGGAAATAAAGTTTTTAATTTTAATCTAAAAAGGCATTGGATGAAATCGTATTATATTTTTTAAAAGAATATTTTCGTATTCTAATTCTTAAGGGTTTCGCAGGAATCGGAAGACAGTCCCTGGAAGTACACAGTGTTTTCGCCAACGCTTTACTCCGCTTCTTAGAAAATTACTTCTTCAATTCCAAATCCATTCCGCACTTGGAACATTTACCCGGAACAGCAGAAACTTCTTCAGGGTGCATCGGACAATAATACATTCCCGCTTTTATTCCTTTGGTAAGTGAACGGGCTGCCATAAACTTATATGAAATTCCAAAGGTTGTTTGATGCCTTGAACCCACTTGCGTGTAATAGTCAGACGTATTCAGAAACTGATAAACGGGAAAATCGGACGAAACATAGACTGAAATATTTCCTTGCGTGTAACTGATTTGCGGAGTGATGAAAACCTTTTTATATCCTGTTGCTTCGGGAAAATAATTAGAAGGTTTTCCGAACAGAAGTATATTTTCATTTATCTTCATTCTGCCAACCTCTTCATAACGCGCTTGCAGGGTAACGCCAAGATGATTGAAAAAAGATTTACCTGCAAAGACAGCAACACTTGCAAAGTCGCCAAGTTTTTCACCATTCGGATTCCAACCTTTTTTAACATACATGGCATTGGCAAATATTCTGAAATTCTGTTTCGTAAAACCATGAAACAGGAAGGTATAAAAAATTATATCCTGTGCGCCTGATGAAAGCTGAACAGACAACGGCTTTGTAACATAATAAGTAGTGCCCGAAAACGGCTCAACATTTCCTGTAGAATCATTGTAGCTGCCCAACGGAATTTTATATCCCAATCCTATCATAACTTCCGTTTTCGTTTTTAGTCCTGTGTGGTTGTAAACATCGTAACGCGGAAAAATAATCAAGTCACCAATACCTTTTGCCTCATAAGTTGAAACAGGGTCGCCATGTAATCCTGTTTCTTTCTTCTTAAAAAAATATCCTCCCTCTAAAGACATCATTAAATTTTTTGATACACCATAAGCCAATCTGAAATATTCATACTGACTTTCAAAACTGTCAAAAGTTCTGTTGGTATCAACAGCATCTTTTTTGTAAAATTTATCTGCAAAAATAAATTGAAAATTCGTGTTCAGTTCAACTTGCTTTTCCTGCAACACACCTGCCGAAGTTCCACCTGCAACAGTGCAACCACTTCCACCCGCGCAACATTGCGCATTTGCAAATTCTGATTGAATCAGAATAATTCCAAGAACAAAAAATAATTTCCTCATGGTATTTTTTATTTTTTTGTGACGAAAAAAAACCTGCAAAGAGAGCAATGCAGGTTTGAAATAATTAAAGTTTTATTTTATTAATGAGAAACAGCAAACTTTACTACTTGTGCATTCTGTTCAGCATTGAAGTGAACAAAATAATTTCCGGTAGCCAAAATCTTAACATCAAACTGATATTCGTGTTTGCCTGCACTTTGTTTGTCCAATGAATAAGTTGCAACTTTTTGTCCCAATTCATTCATCACATCAAAAGAAACAGAAGCCGATTCTTTCAAAGAATAATTCAACATCACTTTTTCAGAGGAAGGATTTGGCGAAACTGATAACGAAAAAGTGTTAGGTGTATTCACCGAAATTCCAGTTGCAGTCAAAGCAGTGGTAATTGCATTTTGAATTGCAGTTACATTTCCGGCAGCAGAATTCAGCCCGTTAAAATAGGTAGTGGCATTCGGTCCTAAAACAGTTACATGAGGCATTCCGACACCGCCGTAATTTGATTCAACAATAGAGGTTGTTGAAAAAGTAGACCGGTTTGCACCAATTCCTGCACCGTTTGCCCAACTTGAAAGTGGAGTGCAAGCTGTATTTCCTGCATCATCAATCAGGTAATACAAAACATTGGGATTGCCATAACTCTGAACAATATTATAAGCAGTAAGAGCGGGGCCCGTGCAAGCACTGCAAGGCATCACCCATACAAGCACAATTACTTTGCCTTGAGCAAGTTCAGTATAAAGATTGTGAGAGCCGCCACTGCAATCATTGGCCGTAAAATCAGGCGCAGTTTGCGCAAATGATGTGGTAAACAGTGCCATCATTAAGCATAACGATAGTAGAATTTTTTTCATCTTTTTTATTTGTTTGAATAGATAAATTTTTGTGGGTTTGGATTCAAATATACACCCTTTTTTCATATCTATTACTAAATCACATATGGCCGGTTAAATCTTTAATTTTCTATATAATGTATTGTTTATTATGTATTTGACAAATGCATATCTCCAACTGTGATTGAACTGTTTGCGCCAATGCTTGGTTTTCGGAGTAAATGTTCGTCGTGGGAGTTGTTAGCCCAAAATATAAAAACATTTCAAGATGCGGCATAAACAGCATAATAATGTCCTCAAAGATTCCTGAAGCAATCATTCTTTAATGAAACGGCTTCTTGATATCCTTTCCCCTGACTGCACCTGAACAAAGTAAATTCCACTT
>JBDSOU010000064.1:0-13100 GCA_039914625.1 Bacteroidia bacterium
ATAAACCCGGAGATGATCTGACCCCGCAATAGAAGCGGGAATATTTATCACAGCAGTTGAATTAAACGGGTTAGGAAAAACTTTCAGGCGAATGCTGTTACCCGCCAATTCAAAAATTCCGTTGGGCGCACCCACAATGGTGCTGTCACAGACCTGGCATGCATGAGCATCCTGAACGCACAAATAATATGTGCCGGCAGCTACATGCGTAGTGTCAGTGACAAGCGGAGTATAATAATAGAGGTAAGGAGGAGTTCCCCCGGTTTGTGAAACGCTCAGTGTTCCATCAGAACATCCCACGCAAGTGGCATCAGTTGACGTGAGATCCAGGATTAATGAATCAGGTTGATCAACGACATTCATTAATTGATTAGAGCAGCCGTTAGAATCTGTAACAGTCAACGTGAAGGTACCAGCGCATAAATTAAGCTGATCCGGCAACATACTTCCGGCTGACCACAAATAGAGATATGGAAAAACACCTCCGTTTACTATCACGCTTAGAGATCCATCACATTCTCCGTTACAGGAAACATTCAGAGTAACTCCGGGTGTTAATGCAAGCGAATCATGTTGGAGCACTAAAACCGAATCTATAGCAATACAACTCAATGAATCAGTTATAGTAACCACATACCAGCCATAGCATGCATTTGTAATAGTTGAATCAACACCTCCGTTAGACCATAAATATCTTAATGCAGAAGTTCCTGTGGCAGTGGCATTCACAATTCCGTTACAATCACCATAACATAAAGGGGAAGTATAGCTTAGATTAACAGAAGGAGGAACGGGCTGTGCAATAGTGACAGAATCATTTAATACACAATTGTTAGAATCAGTTGCAGTAACATAATAAGTTCCGGGACATAAATTTATTATTGAATTTACTGAATCAGTTGTTGACCAGACGTAAGTAAATGGAACGGGGCCTGCTGCTATAGCAGTTGCAGTTGCATTACAACCCGTGCCTGCACATGTTGTTCCTGATGAAGAAACTGTAAGAGATAAAACAGGATCTGAAATCACAATTGAATCTGTAGAAATACATCCCATAGTATCTATAACAATTACAGAATAAATACCGGCACATAATCCTGTTGCTGTATCGGTTGTTTGAACAGGACTTGTATTCCATGAATATGAAAGCGGAGCAAACGGAGAAGCCGATGTAACATACGCATTTCCATTACACGATGCAGGACATAATGGTGCAGTGCCTGAGAGCGTCAGTGAATACGGTGGAGGTTCGCTTATAGTTATAGAACTGTCAACTGCACATCCTAACGAATCGGTAACTGTCACCTGAACAATTCCGGCACAAAGAGAATCTGCTGTTTGCGTAGTCTGAATGGGATTAGTTAACCATGCATAAGTGAATGGAGTTGAAGATGATGATGAATTAACAGTTGCTGTGCCATTGCAAACTCCGGGGCATACTGTTAATGTGGAAGAAAAATTTAATACAGCAGCGGCAGGATCGGAAATTGTTATTGAATCCAAAACCGAACAACCCGCAGAATCAGTAACAGTAACATAGTAAATTCCCGCACATAGCAATGTTGCTGTATCAGAATTTTGAACCGGAACGGTTGACCATGAATAAGTAAAAGGCGCTCGTCCTGTTGCAGTCACCACAGCCGTACCGTTACATTGAGCGGGACAAACAGGAGAAGTTCCACTGACACTCACTGAAGGGAGAGCAAATTCAACAATCGTAATTGAATCAACAGCAATGCATCCTGAAGAGTCTGTAACCGTTATATTATACAAGCCGGAACACAAACCAGTAACAGCACTCGTTGTATTGCCTGTTGACCATAAATAATTGAAAGGTGCATTACCTGCTGCATATACTGATACCGATCCATCACAAGCACCCATGCAGGAAATATTTTGTCCCGAAGCCAGAGCAGCTGCAGTACACCCTGAAGACCATTTTGCAATTTTTTGAATTCCAATTCCTCCGCCATTATTAAAAGCTCCGCCAACAATTAATTCACCATTATAAGTTTCAAAAGCATCCACTTCCTGATCGCAACCTGCTCCGAGATTGTTCCAGCTTACTCCATTGTAACGTGAGATCAAATTTGCAGCAATACCATTTACATCTGAATAATTTCCTCCGAGATAAAGTTCACCATTATATTCTCCAAAAACAGTTCCGTATCCGCCTGCTCCGCTTAAACCACTTCCCAATGCAGACCAATTGGTTCCATCCCATTTGGCAATACTGTAAACAGTATCAGTTCCCGCAGTCAGAAATGATCCTGTAGCATACAACTCATCTTTATAAACAAACAGATCATCCACATCTTCGAACAATCCTGTTAATCCCCCTCCGACATCACTCCATGCCGTTCCGTCCCACTTTGCAATATTATTTACAGGTACTCCGCCAGCATCGCTGAATTTTCCTACTGCATAAATATCACCTTGATAATTCTGTATAGAGTAAATATGCACGCCAGATATTCCTGACCCTAATGAATCCCAGTTTGAACCATTCCACATGGCAATCTCAGATGCAGGAATTCCGTCAGCAGTTGTAAACCTTCCTCCTGCATATAATATTCCATTATACACATGCAAATAATAAACATCGTCATTCATTCCTGTTCCAACCGGCTGCCAGGTTGTGCCATTCCATTTTGCAATCCTGCTACAAGGGTTTCCATCAGCCAAAAAAAATCGGCCGCCTGCATACAACTCCCCGTTATACATTGCAAGACAATAAGCATCCTGATCGGTTCCTGTTCCTAATGCCGACCAGCTTGTACCGTCCCACCTTGCAATATGGTTAACCGGAATAGTGCCTGCATTAACGAAATGCCCTGCGGCATATAAAACGTTATTTACCGTATCGGTAACAAAACCATAAACATTCTGATCCAACCCGGTTCCAACGGTGTCCCATGTTTGTGCATCACATTTGTTGAAGGACATAAAAACAATAAAAAAACCATACAAAAGAAGATTGAAGAGCCTGAAATAATTTTTCATTCTGTTTAATTATTATTATTAAAATATTTTTTCGAAGATTATCTCATCATACGCATAACTGATGTTATGGTTTCCGATTTTATAAAATGATAATTAACTGTAGTAGGGAATAAGAATCTACTGTTCTAACGCAGGTAACCGTTACCGGAAATGCAACAGCAAATGGCTATTCAAATGTTTCAATATGGGGGATTAACCGAAAGGGAAATGATTTCACCGTCACCATTAATACACCGGTAGTGCTTAGTTCAGCGTGTAATTTTAGTGCAATGAGCGGTGTAAGAATGCATCATAAAGTAGTTCGTGAATTGACAATTACGTACGGTGTTGATCAAAACGGAAACGTGATAATCACAGGATGTCCTTACGGTTATAAATTAAACTGGATTGATAAAAATGGAGGAGCGCACCAAGTGATACTTGCGTATTAATCATTGTCTTGTTAGCTAAAATTAAAACAGCTGCATAGAAATTATACAGCTGTTTTAATTTTGGGTATGTCTTGTACTCAGGATTAGTAAAATTCGACCCGGTTTAAGCTTTCTTCCACTTAATGCTGCAACCGATAGCCTTAGTAAAATTAGTGCTCACTTTTTTTCCCGTCATCAATTCGTCCACAGCCTTCTCCACAAATTTCTCCTTTACCGCAGAAACATCATCTGTATTGTCATCAATAGCTCCAATGTATGCCACATTGAGGTCTTGGTCTTTCCTGCTCAATATAAAAACATGTGGTGTACGTGTGGCTCCATAAGCACGGGCAGATTGTTGGGTTTCATCGTACAGGTAAGGAAACGGATAATTCATTTCTTTAGCACGGCTGACCATATTTTCGTACGCATCTTCAGGCTCCACATTTTTGTCATTCGGATTTATTGCAATCACGGGATATCCTTTTGATGCATATTTTTTATCCAGATCAATGATGCGTTGTTCATACGCTTTTGCAAACGGACAATGATTGCAGGTAAAGATTACGATAAATCCTTTTGCGTCTTTGTAATCAGCAAGCGAAACCATTTTACCATCCACATTTTTAAGTTTAAAGTCCGTAACTTTATCTCCTACAGAATAACCCGGTGAGGGGGGGGTAAATGAATTCATTGAGAGAACCGTTATAATAACTGAGAGAATTAAAATTGTTTTTTTCATTGTTATTTATTTTATGTTTGACTAATTATTTATTTATAAATTTTTTCAAAGCTTAAAGTGCAGAACTGTTTGCGCATTTGTAATCATCGAAGACGGAAGTTATTATTTCGGCCGCATAAGTTGCTCCAATTCTTCAAAGGTAAATTCTTTTTCGTAGAAATTCTTTACATTTTTTTTATTATTTATAACCAAGGTTGCAGGAATGGCTCCTCCCCAGCCTTTATCAATTTTATCAATCCATGAATTGTAATCAGGTTCATCTAATAAAACAATTTTTGATTTCATGTTTTTTTCTTTTACGAAAGGCACCAAACCAGTTACTAACTGGCGCTTAAAATCAAGGCTCACTAAAATCACTTTAACATTTTGGTTTCCATATTTTGAATTTAATTCTTCAAAAGAAGGAAGTTCCTTCACACATGGTTTGCACCATGTAGCCCAAAAATTAATTATATATGTTGTATCCGAATTGTTTTTCAGCAATGATTCAAGGTATGGAAACTTCACCACTTCAATTTGCTGAGAATAGGATGAGAGCGGGAGCAATAAAAAAACAATTAAAACTAATTTTGCCAACGAATGTTTATTTTAAATGCAAATTAACAAAAAAGCGAAAATGGAAACGAAAAATCTTTTCTTTCTTCACTGCACTTTCACTTTAACTCTCAAGATTTAATTGAAAATGATGGCTCGAAATGATAAATTTTTTTCTGAGATAAAACCTGTGTGCATCAAACCGCTGCACGCCAGAATCAAGATGCACTTGTTTGCAACCCTGATCTTTCGCATACTGAATAATCCAATCAAGCAACTGTCCGCCATAATTTTTTGAACGGTATTCAGGCAATGTAACAAGATCATCCACATAAACAGATTTTCCGCGGTAAAAAAGTTCATTCATTCTGAATCCTGCTGCTGCCACAGCTTTTTTGTCTTCTTCAATGTATGCAAGCATAAATCCTTCCTGCTGCATTCTCCGCACTTGCATTAAAAAATATTCTTGTTTAACGAGAGGACGCAATTCGTTAATCACGGGAAAGCAAAAATTTATTTGATCATCTGTCTTTGCAAATTGAATTGTATTCATTATCATTTTTTAATTGTCCGCTACAATTTTTGTTCATGTCTAACAAACTTTGGAGCAAATTATATTTCCATTTTCCCGCTCTTTTTGATTTTTTACTCAGTCCAAACTTTGAATAAAAAATTAAAATCTAAATTTTCTATTTTGCTTTTTCAATAATAAACTTTTGCCTGAAATCTGCATCACCACTTTTTAACTGAAACGTATAGACTCCGGATGACAAATTTTGGAGCTGAAAAGCATGATGAATAGTTCCGAAAGTCACAGGTAGCTTTTCTTCATGACACAATTTTCCCAAAGCATTATAGATTAATATCTCAGCAAACCCTGATTCATATGAAGAAAATACAGCAATAAGGCTTCCGGATGTCGGATTCGGTGCAATAATGACCTGTGAATTTTCTTCACCGCAATGAGTAACGGTTATAGATTGCTGTTTTTGAAGCGGACAACCGTAATCTTCATTAAAGCTGTATGTGATGACATGACTTCCCTCTGACACTGTTTGCGGATAAAAAGTATTTCCGAAAATACCATCACCTGAAAATGTTCCACCCGCAGGAATTCCGGTCAGTGCTACAGTGTTATATTGATCACAGATAAATGACGGAAGTCCGGTAAAATCCAAGCTGAAATAAACATATACCTCTGATGACAGGTTTGTGCAGAGCCCATCGCCTGTAGTTACCCGAACCCGGTATCTGCCACTTTGATTTGTTAATAAAAAATTTGTATCCGCACCGTCAACAAGTGCTCCGTTAAAATACCATTCAAAGCTAAGACTGTCATATAAGGGTGTGGAAAGCACAACGGAATTACTGCAAACAAACATGGTATCTTTATCATAAATGGAAGCTGTTGGAGTACAATCTGTATGAATGATTTTATAAACTGTGCCACTTGTAAATCCTCCTAAATATAATTCTCCATAACGGTCTTCGCCAAAAGTTCCGAAATCGTAATCGTTGAAATCACCTTCAATAGTATTTGTCCATGCAAACCCTGTATCCTTTTTCAGAGTATGCAAAACTCCCTGGCAATAATCTGCAAAAAAATATTTTCCGAACATGGCTGCATATTTTCCTCCCCTGTAAACATATCCTCCAGTCACAGAACATCCGTTAGTTGGTGAATGTGCATAATCATAAACAGGCATAACATAATTGCTTTGCCCACCGCAGCCCGAAGTATTATATGGATGATTTCCTTCATAACACCTCCATCCATAATTTTCACCGCCAGTACTTTTTGCCGGCTGAAAATCTATTTCTTCCCACAAACCCTGCCCGACATCTCCGATCCAGAGATCATGAGTGATACGATCAAAGCTGAATCGCCAGGGATTTCGCAGACCATAAGCCCAGATGAGAGGATTGGCAGCTGTATCATTAATGAACGGATTGCTTGGGGGTATGTTATAACCGTTAGCAGGACTGACATCAATCCGCAATAAATTGCCGAGCGTATCTTTTAAATTTTGTCCATACCCCAAAGGATCACCTCCGTTGCCTCCGTCACCGAGCGCACAATACAAGTATCCATCATTGCCAAATTGCAGGCAGCCTCCGTTATGATTTACGAAAGGCTGGTTTACAACTATTAACAATTCTTCGCTGGAGGCTAAAGCAGAATCCGGATTGGTACTGCTGACATGAAAACGTGAAATGCGTGATTGCATGCCATAGGTTGTATAGTTAACATAAAAACAGCTGTCATTTTTATAGTTGGGGCTAAATGCTAATCCAAGCAAACCCTGTTCACCGCCCGCAGCAACTTCCAAATGAATATCAAGGAACGGAACAGGATTCACATTGCCATGCCGATCAACAATTTTAACGCGGCCGAGTTGTTCTATTATAAATAAGCGATCATCGCCTGCGCTTTGTATGTCTGTTATGCCATAAAAACCTGTTGCAAATGGAGTGATGCTGACTTGAGACCAAGATGAAAAAACAAAAAGGAAATTCAGACCTATTTCAAATAAAATAAAAAATCTGATTTTCAAAAATATTTTTGCACTATTCATTTCAATACAAAAATATCTTAAAAAATCTTTAAGGCAACCTTCCTGAAAAAGAAAAACACTCCAGCCTTTAGACGGGAGCGTTTTAATTTGATGAAGCAAGAATTATTTCACCTTGGAAGCCAATTCAGAACCTGCTTTAAATTTAGCAACTTTTTTAGCAGCTATTTTAATTTCTTTTCCGGTTTGCGGATTGCGTCCCGTGCGTGCAGCACGTCTTGCTACAGAGAAAGTTCCGAAACCAACTAAAGTAACTTTTTCACCTTTCTTCAAAGATTTTGAAGTAACAGTCAGGAATGCATCTAATGCCCTTTGTGCATCAGCCTTAGTGATTTTTGCTTCTGACGACATTGCGTCAACTAGATCAGCTTTGTTCATGGTTTTTTTTGATTTTTTAATAGGTTTAAAATTAATAAATGACGGATGTAAAAATATATTAAAAGTTCACATTCGCATGACCGATGGTCTGAAATGTTGATAAATATTGGATTTTGTTGAAAACTTAATGTTAGAGCAATAGTGAAAGCACTTTGACTAATTAGTGATTGATTAATCAGTAATTTAATATTTTTGAAATAACCGAGGCTACTTTTTCAGCATTGGGAATCATTGTTTGTTCAAGAATGGAATTAAGTGGAATTGCAGGAAGGTTTTCTGATCCGATTACTTCAACGGGTGCATCTAAAAACCGGAAACATTCTTTTGAAATTCTTCCAGCTAAAGCTTCGGCAAAAGAATTTTTCCAGCATTCTTCGGTGATCACAATACAACGGTTGTGTTTTTTTACAGAATTAAAAATTGCATTTTCATCTAACGGGCAGAGTGTACGAAGATCAATAATTTCAACCCTACCATTAAAACTCTTTGCAGCATTCTTTGCCCAATACACTCCCATTCCATATGTAATAACACTTACAGAAGATTGCTCATTGTTGACTGCACATTCGAGAACCATGCGTGCTTTGCCAAAAGGAATTATGTAGTCTTCATCAGGTTCTATTGTTTTTGCATCTTCTGTTCCTTTTATTTTAGACCAGTACAAACCCTTGTGTTCAAAAATTACAACAGGATTAGGATCGTAATATGCCGCTTTGATTAATCCTTTCAGATCAGCACCTGTTGACGGATACGCAATCTTAATTCCGCGGATGTTTGCAACAACGCTCTCTACACTCGATGAATGATACGGTCCGCCACTGCCATACGCCCCAATTGGAACACGAATAATACAACTTACCGGATATTTTCCATTTGACAAATAACAGGAACGGCTCACTTCAGTGAACAATTGATTTAACCCCGGCCAGATGTAATCGGCAAATTGCACTTCCACAATCGGTTTACATCCCGCAGCACTCATACCTGCCGTGCTGCCGATAATAAATGCTTCCTGGATGGGAGTATTGAAAACTCTGTCATCGCCAAATTTTTGCGCTAACGTGGCGGCTTCGCGAAACACCCCTCCCAATCTTGCTCCGACATCCTGACCATAGAGTAAACATTCTTTATGTTTTTCCATTAATTCCTTAATAGCAAACAAAGCACAGTCCACCATTACAGTTTTTTCTTTTCCTGATGGTTCGCGTACACCTCGTTCTTCAGTTACCTGTGTGGGTGCAAAATCATGCGTGAATAAATCTTCGGGCCGGGGATCCGGTGCGTTTGCTGCCCGACCATAATCTTCTTTAACAATTTGTTTGGCCTGATCTTCAATTTTATTTAATTCGTTTTCGTCAATGCCAAAAGCGGTTAGTTGCTTTTTAAAAAGGGGAAATGGATCGCGTTTTAAATGTTCTTCCAGATCGTTTCGATACCATTCTTTTCTTACTCCGGATGTATGATGATTGAGCAAAGGAACTTTTGCATGAATTAAAAAGGGTCTTCTTTCTTTGCGAACAATTTCAATTACTTCTTTAACAGTTTCAAAACATTTCAGAAAGTCATTTCCTTCATTGATAGTGCGTGTTTCAAGACCTTTGAATCCGCATGCATATTCCGTTGCATCCATTGCACGAATTTCTTTTGCACTGGCAGAAATATCCCATTCATTATCCTGAACAAGATAAATGATGGGAAATTTTTTAAGCACTGCCATCTGGAAAGCTTCGGCAACTTCTCCTTCAGTTATAGATGCATCACCAAGAGAACAGACTACTATCGGCCGGTCACTGCCCTGGTAGGGGTGAATGTTTTGTTTTTCGAGATATTGGATTCCCATTGCCATACCGGTTGCAGGAATTGCCTGCATGCCTGTTGCTGATGATTGCATTGGAATTTTGGGCATGTCATCACGTTTCAAACTCGGATGAGAATAATAAAGCCGCCCTCCTGAAAACGGATCATCACGTTTGGCCATGAGTTGCAGCATCAGATCATAAGGTTTCAATCCAATGCCCAGCAACATGCTGTCATCGCGGTAATATGCTGAAAGATAATCCTGGGGCTTCAGCTGCAAGCCCATTGCAAGCTGAATGGCTTCGTGACCGCGTGAAGTGGCGTGAACATATTTTGAAGTAAAAGATGCATTTGCTTCATATAGCTCCGTCATTGCTTTGGCAGTACACATGAGCTCAAATGCTTTGAGCAAAAATTTTTCTTCTGACTGTATATTAAATTTTGTTTTTTCGGAAATCATAATACTCTGAAACAGCAATTAGCAAAGAAAGCAAAAAGTAACGAAGTGTAATTTTAAAAGCTTACGCTTTACTCTTAAACTTCTCAATAGCTTTTTTAGTAAAATCAGAAAGTACCAGCCTGCCGCTCATCTCTGCACGTTTTGATAGCAAAGTATCCCAATGTTCAGTTCCTTCCCAGAAAGTTTTCTTCAGCAGCATCATGGCTTCAGGATTACTTTTGGAAAGACGTTGGGTTAATCTTGCAATAGCTTTATCAAGTTCTTCATGAGTTGCAAATACTTCAAAATACAGACCGGTTTCTTTTGCCCAGGTTGCATCTTTCCATTCAGTTGCATTTATGGTTAAAGACATAAAAGCCGATTTGCCAATTTTTCTTTCTACAGCAGGACCAACTACAAACGGACCGATACCTACTGCAAGCTCGCTTAATTTTACAGAAGCGCTTTCATGCGCAATAGTATAATCAGCGGCAGCAGCGATTCCTGCCCCGCCTCCCACAACTTTTCCCTGCACCCTTGCAATAATGAATTTCGGTGCTCTGCGCATGGCATTAATGACAGCAGCAAACCCTGAAAAAAAATATTTTCCAGTTTCAAAATTATCAATGGTTGCCAATTCATCAAATGAAGCACCTGCACAAAAAGTTTTTTCGCCTTCGCTTTGCAGTACAATTACTTTTGCATTTTTATCCTCGCCCGCTTTTGTAATTGCATCTGCAAGCTCTCTCAATAATTTTCCCGGCATTGAATTGCTTTGCGGATGAAAAAAGGTGATGAAAGCAATATTGTTATTTATTTCAGAAGATATTTTGCCTTGTTGCTGCATTATTTTAGAAACGGAAGTTAGAAGTTAGAAGTTAGTAATTGGTAATTGATCATTGAACATTAATCATTGATCATTGAACATTGATCATTTTAACTATTCCCCAATATCTGCTGTTTCTGCCTGTTAAATTCATCATCGTTTAAAATTCCTTTTTCACGAAGCACACCGAGCTTTTCCAATTGCTCCAGCTTTGCATCAAAAAACTGGTTATCATTTTTTGACACGGTTTGAAATTTATTATTCGAGGTAATTGAAATTTCATTGCCAGGTGCGGTTTTGTTTTTATCAGGTGATTTTTTCTTGCCGATATTTCTTAAAAACCATACAAGTGTTGTCAGAAGCAGTATGCCAACAATGGCATTAAAAATTATCAAAATCCTGTTACTCTGATCAAGCTTTAGATTATCGCCTTTATAGGAGGTAAGCTTTTTTTCAAGATCATTATTGATGTTTTGCATTTTAAGGACTTTGGCATCCATTTCTTCAATGAGCGAGTCTTTCCGTTTATTTATTCTTATCTCATTTTCATACGACTCCCTTGCGCGGGCAAGTACATTATTAAGGCTGTCAATATCTGACTGTGCTTTTGTTAACGCTGCTAAAGTTGTTTTAGGTTTTACAGGGGCGTCCTTAATTTGGGCAAGAGAAGGATTACCTGAACCGGAAATCAAAAGCAGAAATATAAAAGCGAAGGTAATTTTGTTCTTGTTCACAGGATTGGTTAATGCTTCGGTAGTGGAGTTTGGTTTGTTTGCACTTTTAATACGACATTTTCCCGTTTTTGTTTTTTTATTAGAGATAACAAACAATCACGAAAGTTATTGAGATCGGGGATAATAAAACGGAAAACGTATCCTGGTTAAATGATAATGGCTTCGACAAATGTAAAAATTATTCCTGATTCAGCTTCTTTACCATGGTTAAAATTGTCGCTATTGCCACGGACTCACCTGTTTCATCATACACATCAACGAGAAACTTAACAATTCCTTTAGCAACATCTTCAGGAATTTTTTTCTCCTGGTCAATTTTTTCTTTCACTGTAAAACGAACTCCAATAGTGGTTCCCGGATAAACAGGTTTGACGAAACGGCATTCTTCCAAACCGTAATTCAACAGCACGGGACCTTTTTTTGCATCGACAAACAATCCGGCTGCTTTGCTTAGAATAAAATATCCGTGAGCAACACGCTGAGTGAAAATAGTTCCTTCAAGCGAGGTGGCATCCATGTGGGCATAAAAATTATCTCCGCTTACATTGGCAAAGTTTACAATATCAGATTCCGTAACGGTATGCTTAGCCGTAATTAATGTTTCACCGATTTCCAATTCTTCAAAATGTTTTTTAAACGGATGTACATCCTTCTCAATATATTTTCCACCGTATTGATACGAGTTAGTTATATTGGTAATAGTGGTTGGAGAGCCCTGAATCGCGGTTCGTTGAAGATAGTGGAATACTCCGCGCTTCCCTCCCATTTCCTCTCCTCCTCCTGCCCTTCCCGGTCCGCCATGTACAAGCATCGGCAACGGTGAGCCATGCCCGGTGCTTTCCTTTGCACAATCGCGGTTGAGAATTAAAATTCTGCCATGCATGGATGCTGCGCCAAGAACATATTGCTTTGCAATTTTATCATCAGCAGTTATAATGGAACTAACAAGTGAGCCTTTGCCCATTTTTGAAAGCTCAATTGCTTCCTCCATATTATTATAAGGCATCAGCGTACTTACGGGGCCAAATGCCTCTATATGATGCACGTCAGTATTTTTGAAAGGATTGTCATTCATGAAAAGAATGGGTGACATGAATGCTCCTTTATTTTTATCAGCACCGGTAACCTCAAAATTTTCAAGATCACCAAAAACTATTTGCTGTGTTTTTTTTAACTCCAGAACTTTTTGCTTCACCTCTTCCACCTGGCTTTTTCCCGCAAGGGCTCCCATTCGTACCCCCTCCACGTTAGGATCGCCAACAGTAGTGGAAGCAAGCCTTTTTCCAAGAGCAATCTGCACATCTTCAATCAGTTTTTCAGGAACCATAATTCTTCTCACAGCAGTGCATTTCTGCCCCGCCTTAGTCGTCATTTCGCGCACCACTTCTTTGATGAAAATTTCAAATTCGGGATCAGAAGTTTTTACATCAGCGCCAAGAACACAACAATTTAATGAATCGGCTTCAAGATTAAAAGGTACAGATTCATCAATTAAACGCGGATTTGATTTCAATTTTTTTCCTGTGGAAGCTGAACCAGTAAACGTTACCACATCCTGGTTGATTACATGATCTAAAATTCCATTCGCAGAACCAACTATTAATTGTAATGCGCCATCGGGTAAAATTCCGGATGCAATAATTTCTTTAACAACCGCTTCCGTT
>JBDSOU010000221.1:0-2900 GCA_039914625.1 Bacteroidia bacterium
CGAAAGAGCGTAATATCAAGCCGCGTTATGATCAGAAATTATTTTCTGCTGAAGAAAAGAAAAACAAATTGCTCACCGTTGTTTCCCCTTCAAAAGATAATGGCGCTGTGTGGATCAACCAGGATGCATGGTTTTCTCTCGGATCATTAGAGAAAAACAACAGCATAGAATATAACATGCATAAAGACGGGAATGGCGTATATGCATTTGTGATTAACGGAGAAATTAACGCAGCAGGAACCGATCTCAGCGAACGCGATGGGTTTGGAATTTCAGACATTGATAAATTTAATGTCACTGCAAAAACAAATGCGGAAGTTTTATTAATAGAGATTCCGATGAACTTAGCTTAATTTTAGTTTGTTTAAAGTTTGGGTTGTTTTTAAGAGCGGACATATTGTTCCGCTCTTTTTTTTATATTTACACTTATGCATAATTACGATACCGTAACCGAAGCCGTGAATGATCTCATCAAAAGAGGCTACACCTATAATTTTAATCTCAGCGAAGATTGCATTGAATGTAAAACGCATGATTTAAAGCTCAGTGCTGAGGAATTCAAAATTGATGAATATTACCGTTTTGAAGGTGATACCGATCCTGCTGACGAAACCATAGTATATGCCATTTCCTCTGATAAGCATCTGCTGAAAGGAGTTTTGGTAAATGCATTCGGAGTGTATTCTGATTCCGTTTCCAATGTCCTGGTTGAAAAGCTGAAAGTGCATTAGTTTTCCGCATCACTTTACAATTTATTAACATTCGTATAACCTTACCGTTACGATGATGGATGTTTTTTTGCAGTGTGGAAAATAATATCGCAACGGAAAAAAAATTTAAAGTCCTGGTAGTGGACGATGAGCCTGCTATATTAGAACTGCTGCAATATAATTTTTCAAAAAAAGGAGCTCAGGTTTCGCTTGCGCGAAACGGAGTGGAAGGATTGGAAAAAGCAGTGAGCGAATTGCCGCAAGTAATTGTGCTTGATATAATGATGCCGGTAATGAGCGGCATTGAAATGTGCAGGGCATTAAAATCCGATCCTGTTTTAAAAAATATACCGGTTCTTTTTCTGAGTGCGAGCAATGATGATGCTTTAATTATATCTGCTATGACTGCGGGAGGAGATCATTTTGTTTCCAAGCCTATTAAGATCAGCCTGCTTTTTGAGATCATAAGTGATTTGCAGGAAGAATTTAAGCTCAAACATTCTGCCTGATCATTTATCAGAAACTCCTTTAGAAAAAAATCACACCTGCGGAGTGCTGTGTCTTGAAAAATCAAAATCAAAGGAGATTGAAAAACACAGCATGAAAATTAAATTTTATCTGCATCCTAAAAAAGGATAACAAAATTCAAAAACTATTCTGCCATTGCCAATTCTCCAAAGCGGTGCAGGATTTCTTCAGAAGTTTTTTGCTGAAGAATATTTGGCTTAGATGCTTTGACTTTTGATTGCAAATTTTTGTTTCTTTTCTTTTTGCGACCGGCTTGTTTTTTAACCTGGATGGAGTTAAATAATCTATGCCAATAACCGGGTGTTTTTTTGAAAGCATTTTCATAAGAGGAGTGAGCTTGCCGGTGAGAATTTGCATACATTCATTAAATAATTTAGAAATGAGAAAATTGAATTTCATTGTTTCCATTTTGCTTTCATCTTTTTCCAGCATCAATTTTTCATACTTCTGAATGTTATCATGAAGTTCAACCAGAAGATTTTCATCAAATCCGACAAAAGAAAGACCTTTAGTGCGATGGGAAGTGCGCAAAATCTGCTTGCAACGATTAAGCATTTCCTGCTCCACTGAACGGAAAAAATCACTGTAGCAATAATTAACAGCATTGCGCAAAACTTTATTTTTTGTAAGATTCGCGAAAGCAAGCAGACCTGTAGTAACACGGAAGGCTGAGTCGCAAACGTTTTCACACAAACAAATTTTAAGGTCGCGGAATGCCCTTCCCCTGCCACCTTTAATTTGAATTTTTTCAATCTTATCTATTTTTAAAAACAGTTGTCTTAAAATAATTTTTACAGCAGGGATGCCGTCACAAAACTCTTTATTGTGCTTGTAAAATTCATTTCTAAAGAACCTGAGCATCTGTAATTGTGACCATTCTTTTTGTGTCATGGTGTTTGATTTTAAAAATACATTACGATAAACAGAAAAACAGGTTTCATTTTTAAGTATTTTATTCAAAAAGTATGTTGCAGTTCCTTTAATTAATGATGCACTAATAAAATTGCTGATGCAGTAATTCTATAAATGTTGCATCATTTAAAAGAACTGTTGCAGAATAAAAGTTCATGTTGCAAAACGAAAATAATTTGTTGCATAAAATAAATTTATGCTGAAAGGAATGAAATTGAATTTGCATGGAACCTCAAGTTAAAAGACACAAATGAAAACGCAATTTATCAAGACGCGCAAATAAAAAACAGGAATTGTGTTTCAATTTACAAGGATGTAAAGGAAAAAGACAGAAATCTTGCAGCAAATTATCATGATGTTCAGGTAAAAGTTAATCATGAACACATAAAAAACCACTTTTTAAACTCTGATGACGCAATTGCAGAGTTCAGCTTCACGCTTTTAAAGTCAAACTCCTATTTTGAACAGTTCGATGTTTGTCATTGTCAATGTAATTATTCGTTTTTCATTTTTATGTTTTACTTATTTCACGTGCAATTCTCAATTTGAGAAGAAAGAAAACAAAAATGAGAAGGAAGAATTTCGGAATCAAGAGTATAGTAATGAAAAGGATTATTCATTGGCTGAGTTAAATTACCGTTATCGGATATTTCCCCAGAGGTGCAGAATAATGTTATGTTTTGGGGAATAAATGCATCTTTTGATCAAAAAAGCGTACAGATATTATCTGTTGTGCGCAATTTTAACGCT
>JBDSOU010000148.1:0-17694 GCA_039914625.1 Bacteroidia bacterium
TAAGAAAAACAATGAAACAATTATAAAACAAAAACAAAATGAAAAACTTAAACATCAAAAAGCTTTATGCTTTATTAATTATTTCAGTTCTGTTTATTGTCACAGCAAAGGCACAGATTGTTTATACAGATGTAAATCCGGATTCAACTATAACAACAGGAAGCTCCTATACAATCAAGATATACAACTTGGATTTAAATAATGATGGGACTGTTGATTTTAATATTCTTACTTACCACACCCCTGGTGGCTTTTATGTATATCCGCGGTTTTATGTAAAGGTGACGCCTTTAAATGCAAACGAAGTTTTAGATGATTCTCTTTCCGGCAGTGTGTATTATCCTGGCGCCTTAGGGTTAAATTCATTCATTGAAACTAATTTGCTATGGAGCAATACTTCTAATCAGATATTGTACTATTCCTTGGCTGCATACCAATGGGGATTTTGGTCACTTAATACTGATGGTTATTTGGGTTTAAAAGTAATTGTTGCAAGTGACACATTGTATGGATGGGTTCGACTTTCAATTAAAAAGAATAATGCTTCATCAATCTCATTTAAAATAAAAGACTACGCTTATAACTCCATCCCCAACCAACCCATCCTTGCCGGAGAAACAACTTGTACAACACCAACAGTTAATTTAACGCAAAGCGGTCCGTTATCTTTTTGTGCAGGCGACAGTGTAACACTTACTGCTAACGGAACAGGTTATAAATACCAATGGAAGAAAAACGGAGTAAATATTTCAGGAGCAAAATCACAAACATACATTGCTAAAACAGCAGGCATTTATAAATGCAAAGTAACTAACAGTTGCGGAAGTAAATTATCAACAGGAAAAACCGTCTCTGTTCCATGCAGATTAAACAATGAAAATTTTGTTGAAACATTCGAACATCTTTCTGTTTATCCCAACCCTGCAAATAATTCTGTTATCATAAAATTCCCTTCTGATGAAGAAGTGACTGTTGAAATAATAAATCTCTTGGGTGAGATTATTTTTTCTGAGAAAATAATTGCAGAACAAACGCAAATTGATGTAAGCAAATTTTCTGCAGGAATGTATGTAGTAAGATGGTCCGTAAGGACTCCTTCGGAGAACAGGGGAAAGAATAATGAAACGAAAACTTTTTCTATAGTTAAATAAAAAAAAACAATTCAACAATTATAAAACAAAAACAAATTTAATTCAACTTTATATTCACAATTTAAAAACAAAAAAAATGAAAAAAATCAAAACAAGTTTCCTGGTTCTGGCACTATGTGCAATGAATCAAATGTCAAACGCGCAATGGCTCACTAAAGCCAGCGGCTTAGCAACACCTCAAAGAGGAATTCACGAGATGATTGCAGTAAACAACAATGTGGTGTGGGCAATGGCTTTTGATTTTAATGAGCCATTGTTACCCCTCAATGAGTTCACCCGTACTACAGATGGCGGCAAACACTGGACTGCAGGAAGCATTGCCGCCTTTCCTGATTATATTTTACTCGGCATTGCCCCGATCAGCGGAACTACGTGTTATGCAAACATGTTTACCCTTAACAACGGCAACGTAAAAATTGTGAAGACAACCGATGGAGGAGCAACCTGGACGGAAAAACTGAATTATGATTTCCCGCCAGATAATTTCAACTTCTTTTCTGATGTTTATTTCTTCAATGAAAATGAAGGACTCGCCTTTGGTGACCAAACCGATGGGTACTTTACCATTTTTACTACCAGCGATGGCGGCAATAATTGGTCGAGAGTACCCGAGGCAAACATGCCTGCCGCAATTGCTGCTGATGAAGCAAGTTATCAATTTTCTGCGGAGGGAATAGGCAATACTTTCTGGACGGTGACTACATCGGGTCGCGTGTGGAAAACAACCGACAAAGGATTGCATTGGAATGCTTATCAAACTTCCGAAACATCAATTGATTATAGCAATTTGAAAATGCGTGATGCCTTGCATGGCTTGTGGGGAGTGCAAGGTGAGCTTTACAGAACAAGTAATGGCGGTATTACCTGGGATGAAATAACTCCAGCAGGCAATTGGTTTACTGATGACCTTGCTTATGTTCCCGGAACAGCAGCTACATTCGTAAGCACAGGCGGACATGATTTTTCGGGTTATGGCGCTCTTCACGGAACCGGTTCCTCATATAGTGTTGATGATGGCAATACATGGATTACTTTAGATACAGGTGTTGAGCATCTTTCGATTGCAATGGTAAATCCTTTCACAGGTTTTACAGGCGGTTTAAATACTGATAGCGTAACAGGCGGAATTTATAAATACCACGGACCGGCTCTTGGTTATTCATGCGGAAACAATCATACTTATATGTGTCATAATGGTCATACGAGATGTGTTGCGAATAATAAAATTCTTCACCATTTATTTCACGGAGATTATCTTGGTGCTTGTTATCCAAATTACAAGGCAGGTGAAGAAACTTCCGGAGATTTAACATCGGATAATGAATCAAGTTCAGTAAATATTTTTCCAAATCCGGTTTCAGCTTCAACAACAATTTCCTTTTCTCTTTCACAATCAGAAAAAGTTTCTGTAAAGATTTTTGATATGACAGGAAGAATAGTAAACACACTTGCTGATGGTGAAATGCAGGAAGGCGCTCAACAAGTTGAATGGAATGTAACAGATGAAAAAGGAAACGCTGTTGATGCAGGGATTTATTTTTTGAAAGTTGATGCTGGAAGTTTTTCAAAGACACAAAAACTTGTAATTGAAAGATAGAAGTTTAATATGAATCGAAACTTCAAGTAGATTAAATAAAATAGTAAATAAAAATTCAATACTTAAGAACAAAACATTTTGACAAATGACCAATCAGGTCGTTTAAATAAGTATCTCCTTTTTTTTAAGTTGATATAAATAACGATTAATTTGGAAGTGTTAAGTTACTATAAAAAAACGAAAGTTTAAAGCCGGGCTGTAAATTTACAGCCCGGCTTTGAACTTTATTGATTCCTTTTTTTTCGGAAACTTTACATTTATTGTTTCGAGAACTTAAACCTGCTCACTGAGGGCCCCTGTTCAACGGTGAGCATATAAATACCTTTTGCGAAACCGTTTACATTGAGTTCATTCCCGTTCAGTCCCTGGATTGCTTTTCGTGTTGTGATGAACAATTCACGTCCACTCATGTCAGCAATCTTTATATTATAATCCGCAGATTTTTCAGAGATGAATGCGTAGTTCAGAATGTCCTGAACAGGATTGGGATACACATTAAGATGCCACGGATCGGAGGTATCAATTCGGGCAACCGGGGCAGGATGTGTATGAATTACTAACACATTGCTCCACGATGATTTTCCGCCCGAAGCGCATTTTGTTCGAACCTTGACAGTATAATAAGTATCAGGCAACAAATTATTAATCTGACCAAGACCACCGGGAGGGTTTCCAATAATGGTTTCCAGTTTGTAATCGGTAGTGCCTTGGACTGTATAAATAATTTTAAATGTATCTGCCGCAACCGAATTGTCCCAGCCAATAATTGCCATATTATGTGTAACATCCACCAAGTGAATTACGCCCGAAGGTGTGCATGTATCTGTAGTATTAAAGATAGCTACCGGTGAATACAATGTTGAAGTACCATTGCAAACTGATTTAACCTTCCATTCATAAGTCGTATTCGCCAAAAGATTAGACAGATACGCCCTGTCAGGATGATTTGCCACAGGCACAGTCTGATTGATGAATGCCCCGGTCCCTGCTTTGCGATATTGCACTACATATTCCTGTGCAGAAGAAGCATACCAGTAAAGTGTTGCTGTGTTTTGCGTGATATTTCTTGTAGTAAGATTTATCGGTGTTGAGCCACAGCTCAGCGGACCGGATAATGTAGTAAAGGTAGTTGTATTGCTTGACTGATTTCCGCCTGTGCAATACGTTTTAACTAACCATTGATATCCGGTTCCCGGAGTTAATCCGCTCACCTTAGCACTTGATACATTGCCAGCGACTTTTACGTGCTGATAATTGTTTGTACCCACAGGTGCATAAGAAACCACGAATGAATCTGCTATGATTGCAGGGTTCCACGCTAACATGGCTGATATATCAACAATGCCATAAGAAGTGAGCATATTTGCCTTTCCGCAAGGAGCAGCAACCGGGCTTACCACTGCCATACTTTGCGCACTGCTTACACATCCATACATATTAGTCGCGTTTACTGTTACAGTACCCGCAGCTGTCATAGTAATAGTTTGTGCCGTCTGACCATTTGACCACAGGTATGAAACTGCGGAAGGTTCATAAGCAGTTAGCTGGTAGGCTGAATTAGGTATATACGTTGTTGTTATTGATGGAACCATTGGCTTGTCATTTACAGTTATAATAGACTGGGCTGAAGTTCCGTTTGAAGCCTGCACTGTGTAAGTGCCGCTTGTTTTAACATATATAGTCGAAGTAGTTTGCATACCCGGTAACCACAGGTATGAAAATCCTGAAGATGCGGTCAACATGACTGAATCACCAGAACAGATAGTTGATGAACCGGTGACAGCTATGGTAACCGGAGTAGTAACTGTAACACTCATTGCAGAGGAGGTGGCAGAGCATCCGTTAGCATAAGTAACATTAACCCTGTAAGTGCCTGCAGTGCCGACTGCTATTGACTGGGTAGTTTGCCCATTTGGCAACCAGGAATAGGATGCACCGGATGATGAAGTGAGCGTAACGGTTTGTCCCTGGATAATATTAGTGGAACCATTTGGAGTTATTACCGGAACTGCGGGTACGTTGACTGTTACATTTTGCACAGAGGATGAAGCCGAACAGCCGGCAGCATTAGTTACGCGAACCGAATAACTACCAGATGTCGAAACAGTAATAGATTGAGTAGTTTGATTACCGGGAGTCCATAAATAAGAGCTTCCGGAGCTTGCAGTTAAAGTAACTGAACTTCCCTGGCAGAATGTAACAGCGCCATTAGCAGATATTGTTGGTGTAGCAACAGAAGAAACATTCACTGCTATAGCAGAAGATGTAGCACTGCAGCCATTGCTTTGACCAACAGATACAGAATAAGTTCCTGAAGCATTGACAGTAATTGACTGAGTAGTTTGATTACCGGGAGTCCATAAATAAGAAGTTCCGCCTGATGCAGTTAATACCACACTGCCCCCCTGGCAAAAAGTAGTAGCTCCATTTGGAGTTGCGGTAGCTGTACAATTTGTAGTGCATGTAGGTCCGGCAGGAGTTAAACCAAGATTAGAATTTGTTGATAAAACAATCTGATCTATTTCCAACTTAGAATTTGCGGGAGTGACACGCAATGTGTGGGTCGCGAGAGTTAAATTAGAATAACTTATGGCTTGTTGACTTGTAGCCTCAATTCTGTACCATTTCCAAATTGTATCTGCCGCGCAACTGATGGTTTTAGAATTTCCATTGTCTACAGACGCAGATAAACCTGTGGTAGCACCGTTGACTCTTGAACGCATTTTCACCCATAAATAATATGTTGTTGGAGCAACACGGGGAGTAAAATTATATTCAATCGGAGTAAATGAAGTTTGGGCATCAGGAAATGTAATAAAGGTTGAATAACTTCTGTAATCACCCGAAGTTGTACCGGCAGGAACGGTAGTTTTAAGGTTATATGAAACTGAAGTATTGTCATACAATTCAGCTTCGAGATTAAAATCTTTTGACCAATACCACGGATGAGAACTTTCATGCCATGCATCTAATTGATAGAATACGGGAGCAGAAGGAACCGTGTTATCATATATGTAAGTACTTCCCTGGCGCCTGATATTTATATTCATTTGTTGACCATCAAAAGCAAAAGAGGCAGTACTTGTTAAAGGCGTTGAACCGGCTACGTTGTCAGAATTTTGAATAGTTCCGGAAATTACATATTTGTTTCCTGTATCAGATTTCCTGGCACTAACTTTTTTATTAGCAGCCCCGGTGTTAAATTCATACTTTGGAATATTTCCAATAGGATTTTGGTAGTCAATAACATCTCCATTCATAAGATGTCCGCCTTTTAACAGGTCCTCATATCGTGTGCTTAATGCTTGAGCGTAAGGAGGAATTGCTGCCTGCCAAGTATAACCTTCAGGTTTAGCAGGGCTATGACCCGCATCATAAGGACCTTCATTAAAAAAACAAGAATAGAAAAAATCGGTTCCCCAAACTCCTAAAATTTTAGTCAATCCAAGAAATTGCGCTGGACGCATGTTATTTTCCTCATTGTTATCCCATCCGGCTGCTACATAAGGTGAAAATAATTTGTCACCTACTGCAATTTCATAATATCTTGCTTCACTTACCCAACGTAATCCATGCCAGGCACTTTGCCAGTCTTTCCAATTCCAGGGCCACCTTGGATAAAATTCGGTAGTCGGATAATAGTGTCCGTTAATGGGGGTTTGAACGTACCTGATTTTATCCCAGTTATAACTGAAAGACTTGTTACCATCTAAGTTATATTCTGCATATATAGCATTTTGTAATCTTGGATGTGACATAAATCTTGATTTATAAGCGCTGTCGTTCTTTTGAATCATCTTCGCTAAAAACAGCCCTTCAGTAAAAATACCGGTGTTAGGACTATAATCAGGATCAGCATTAATTGCCGCATTCACTAAAGGATCTGCGCGCATTGCAGATTGGTTTGGATAAGGATATATTTCACCGTCTTCAGATATTAAATCAACATTGCGAGTAAGATTTGCCAAAGTAACATCAAAAAGACTTCTTACATAATCTCCGTCAGACTGATAGTCCTGGACAGGAGCAGTACATCTCCATTGTTTAACATTTGTCACGTTTCCATAATTATCAAGAAATTGTCCTGCGGCATTTTGTGCATAGTGACTATTGGATAAATTTTGATCCCATATTTTAGTTCCCGTTTGAGCACGCAGTGTAGCGGTAGCCACTTTCCATTCCGGGTGCGCATTGGCGATAGCGACACATGTGTCATTATATGCACCCTGAAACCAAGTCACATTGATCATATAATTAAAATTTGTAGCAAGTTCTCTCTGGATATCTGCTTGTTTTTTTATAACCCCTGCATCTGTAGCGCCCGGTTGCATATATCCGCCAAAATAAATCGGGTCCATCTCATTGAAGTTAGGCAGTAGTGTATGACCAGGTTTATATCTTGGTACCGGAAAAGATTGTAATTGCTGTATTGGCGAAACGGTTATATTACCCGGATGCCCGGGAGGATATTCCAAAGGATCAATTTGTGCCCATGCAGTTTTTGCGGATGTGAATAAAAGACACATTAGCATTCCAAATAACAGCAGCCGGTTAAAATCGGACCGCCATTCATTTAATCGTTTTTTTTGATAAGTAGTTTTGTTTTTCATGTTCATGATTTTTAAAGTTTAATTTTTATTATTTAATTTTTAAATTTTTTTAATAATTTTTCTTCTGATTATCCCTTTTTACTTATTTCCATTTCCTTACACCGCTCTTACATCTTTTTATTGCTGGCATTGTTGTTGAAATGTTCAAGTGGTTACTGTTCTTTTTATGTTCGTAATTTGGCTTATCAGAATTTCTCCAATTAACGGACTTGTTAACCATAAGTTTAGCGTTTAAGGGTGTTTTTAAACATTTGTAAGGAAATGACCTATTTCAAAAAGATTTTTCTTAAAAAAAAATTTTGAATCACATATTTGACAATAGATGCAGAGGTTTCATTAAAAATCAGGAATTATTTTATGCCAGAAATCGCGTGTAAGATTTATTTTTACAGTTGAAAAAATATGAAAAAGCAAAACAATTATCTTAAAAAGATATAAAACTTCATATTTTATAACAACAATCTTATTGTTTTATTTCGCAGTTTTTGCACTTTTTTATTAAAAGTCACGGTGAAATAGCCGAGAACTTAGGCTCTGAGCCTTATCAGCGAACAAGTACTCTCAGATTCCTGCACAATAACCTTAAGGAAAAATTGCTTTTATTCATTTCTTTTATTTCTTATTTAAACAACAATAACAAATTGTTGAAAATTTCTGAAAAGTTCCATCATTTCATAAGATGGAATTTATCATTTTCGCCTAAAATAATTTTAATGAACCAATAAATTCATCTCATGGATATTTCAGTAATTGTTCCTGTTTACAATGAAGAATTGAACCTGCCTAAAATTTATGACCGGCTTAAATCAGTAATGAATACTATGCAGGTAAGTTATGAATTTGTTTTTATCAATGATGGCAGCTATGACAATTCCATGAAAATTATTAAGGAACTCGCTGCAAAAGATAATTCCATTCGTTTTATAAATTTCAGCAGGAATTTCGGACACCAGATTGCAGTGACCGCTGGATTGGACAAAACCCATGCAAACGCAGTAGTAATTATAGACGCGGATCTGCAGGATCCGCCTGAATTGATTGCTGATATGCATGCAAAAATGAAAGAAGGGTACCAGGTTGTATATGCAAAACGCAGAAGCCGTAAAGGAGAAAGTGCCATGAAAAAATGGACAGCCAAAGTTTTTTACCGGCTGCTTGCCCGAATCACTTCTATTTCTATTCCCGTGGATACAGGAGATTTCAGAATTATAGACAAAAAAATTGTGGACATACTTCGTGAAATGCCCGAACAGCAAAAATATCTGCGGGGACAAATTTCATGGATTGGTTTCAATCAGACCTATGTTGAATATGATCGTGATGTGCGTCATGCAGGGCAAACCGGGTACACCTATCGAAAGATGCTCAAATTTGCATTGGATGGTATTACTTCTTTTTCAAATTTCCCTTTGAAGTTTGCAACCATGGCAGGATTTATTGTTTCGGGCATTTCATTCCTGATGATGTTATATGCCCTATACTCACGATTTATTTCAAGGGATTATGAACCGGGCTGGACTTCTTTAATGCTGGCTGTTCTTTTTATAGGAGGTATTCAATTGATTGGAATAGGAATTATAGGAGAGTATATCAGCCGCATGGGTGCGAATGTGCGTAAAAGACCTTTGTATATTGTGAATGAAACAAATTTTGATTGAAATTGCTGCATGCCAGGATGACCTCCTCAACTACTCAAGTGTTTGACGAATTACGAATTCAGTTACTCAAATTTTCTATTAGTGGGCAATATAATTATTAAATCAACTATAATTTTCAGTCTGTGATAAATTTTTTCAAGAAAAATCCGGGTGTAATCCTAATAGTAGTTGTTGCCGTTATTTCACGTTTTGTAGTTGCATTACTGCCTCCGGTAAAATTTCTTTATAGTCCGGATGAACGCATCATGAGCGACTCAACTCTTTTATTATTTACGAATTCAACACCAACTTGTCTTGAATGGCCAGCAACAACTCTGATGATTCCATTATTCATCATCAGCTTTATTAATATGCTTATTCATACGAATTTTATTTCTTCCATTATGCATTTTGATATGTTAAAAATTTCCGATGCAATAACTACCCATTTATATTATTCTTTTAACAATGTTCGCCTTATCCAGTATGGAAGAATTTTAATTGCAATTGTCGGTTTAGCTTCTTATTTTTTCATTTTTCATTTTTTACGATTTGAAAAAAAAGAGTTCAGGTTATTTTTTGTTTTTTCATATACGATTTCTGCAGCTTTGATAAATCAATCATGGGTGCTGCATCCTGATTCAATAGCTGTAGTTTTCTGGGTGCTGTTTATCTTGTATTATGTGTTTCGGTTTGATTTTGCAAATAATAAGAGTTTGATAATTTTAGCGGCATTATTTTCGCTTTTAGCAGCTAGTAAATTTACCTATGTTATTTTCCTTCCACTACTTTTATTAAGTTTCCTGGTTTTTAATTTTAAAAAACACGGATGGATTTTCAGCTTAAAACAAACAACTTTATTTTTATTCATTACCGGAATTTTTATGATGGCTTTGTTTCCTTTTCTTTGGACAGATTCCATCACGTTTGCAAAAAGTTTTTTCGGAAATATTTTTTTGAAATCATCAGGCGAAGGAAATTCTTTAAACACATTGCTCTTTTATTATCTTCCTTCATTAATAACTTATCCCGGTTTAATCTTAGCTTTTACCGGTCTCGTATTATCTTTCAACAGGATTGGCAATATGAAGACTATTTTTTTAATTTTAACTTTTTTATTATTCGCTTATCCCATAGCAAATGCAAGCCAGACTTATGAGCGCTATTCACTTGCTTTATTGCCCATGCTCCTGGTTTGGGCTGCTTTTGGTTTCAATTACCTGATTGAAAAAATAAAAAATCCTATATTCTTAAAAGCTGTCATCTCACTTGTTATTGTTTTTTGTTCTCTGCAATCTTTAAGTTCGGTAAGGGAAAATTTTGATTCTTACCACAGGCAAACTAATTTTATTTTATGCAGAACATGGTTACTTGAAAATTTGCAGAAAGATGAAAAAATTGCTCTGCCTGTTACTTTTGAAGGTTTTCTTTATGAGAACAGAAATTGCCTGGGTAGAATTATTGCAAGAAATTCAGATTCGTTGCTTATTACTGCAAAACTTCAAACGCAAATCCTTCCTGAGTATAAAAACAAACCTCTGAATATCCGTGCAATTATTTTAGAGGATCTTTTTATGGATGAAAAAAATTATCAAGATCAGAAAACAAAAGTAAAATTCGATTTTGTTTCCTCACATGCAATTGATCATAAAGTCTTTGATATTTATTACTACACCGAAAGTAATTTTTCAAGCCTTCATTGTTTTAAATATAATGAAGTGCTAAATGACACAATGGTCAAATATATTTTAACACAAAATAAAGAAGATTCAAATTTGCAACTGGTTAAAAAATTTGATGAGATTGAGGACACCCCTTTTTACCTTTATTTAAAATAGAAAACTGAATCATCAATTATTTTGAAACTTAATTTCAAATAAAGGTGCAAGTAAAAAGTCAATATTATTTGTTTTCGGGATTAAATTGAAACCAAATCTCTTGATTTTAATTTTTTCTTTTTATGATATATCCGAACGAGATAGGAAATAATAAGAATTGTCATTTTTTTTTAATATATACTTATTGAACCAGGGTAACTGCCCCTTCACGCTGTACTCTTTTACCGGTAAGTCCTGATGCATAAATTTTATACACATAACTGCCCGTGGGGACTTTTTGTCCTTTATAAGTTCCATTCCATTGATCAGTGGTATTATTCGTTTCGAAAATCATATCGCCCCAACGGTTAAAAATCCGCAACGAAAACGATTGAATGGCTTCACCTGAAATACCAAACGTATCGTTCAGTCCATCCCCGTTAGGGGTGAATGAATTGGGTATATAAATAAACATGGAAGGAATGACTTCAGACTCATTAGACATGCTGGTGATTTCAGGACTTCCGGCTTTATAAGCGATAATGCGGTATTTTCTTGATGCCTGAACATTTTGGCTGAAAGCACATTCTTTACCTAAAAGAATCAATGCCGCATATACAATCAGTAATTTTATTTTTTTATTCATAATAAAAGCAGGATACCAAAATACACACCCTAAAAGCACAAAATCTTCTGTTAAACTCAATAAAATAACCGGTGTAAGGTTTTTAATCGTTGCGCAATAAATTGCTTCGTAAATAATTTATGTCTATATTTGCTTATTGAAAATCATAAAAAGGAATAATAAAAAGACGAATTGAATAGAATGAACTCCTAATGGTTTTTATTTTTTTAATCAGAAGTGTATTTTTAGTTTTCATTTGAATCAATGTATCAATTAATTTTAAAAACTGATAATATTCTTTCAGAAAAAGAGCCCTTTCCGCCCGAGGAGATGATGGATATAGTAAAAAAGTTCAGGAAAATTTATTGTTTGTTTGAATCATCTTGATATTTAAGGAAAATTTCAATTTCCAACGTCTTAATAGTCCACTCAATGTTTAACTCTTAAAAAAAATTAAAGACCTATGCACACAAAAGAACAGCTCCTGGAAATGCATTCAGAACACAATGAATGGCAAAACAAAATCAAATTTTACAGGGGAGAAATAAAAACCCTTGATAACCAGTTGGCGGAAATTGTTACCCGTAAACCCAATTCTGAAGTAATGGCTTCCATTGAGCATTTTCAAAATCAATTTACTATTCAGAATGAAGTGCTTGACATTATGCGTCATGATTTTAAACAGCATGAAAATGCGATTGAAGCAAAACAACATTCACTCACAACAAATGATCCGATTTTAATTGAAAACCACGATGGTAATAAGGAACGTCTTGCTCAATTTGAGAGATTATTTCATGAACTCAGAAATGAGTTTCACGGATTTACTCAGAATGAACTCCAGCAACAATTGTGATTTTTTGATTTTTCAGGGGGCTAAACCAAGTTAAAAGTGGTTTGAAAAGTGTTAATTTTTATTAGCAATTGATCTTTCAGATCATATAAAAAATAAGTGCAAGTAGCAGGGCAATTAATATTTCTTCTGCAATAAAGATTAACGCAACTTTATTCTTCACGCTAAAATTGAAACCGGTTTTAGTTTTATTCTTATTCTGTGCATCCTCTTCCATGTGGTTATACGTTATTGCCGGATCATTTTTTTGCATCTTATTCACAGTGTTAAACTTGTTATTTTCTATTTATTTACAAACTAATTTGCATAGCCTATTGCAACTTCCAAACCAAACTTTTATTTTTTTCTGCATCTTCATCATTTTTCCTTACAAAAATCTTTCACAATATACTGGATCAGGAACATCCTGACTTCACTATAATTTCCTTCCGAACCGCTCATCCATTTGATTTTCAAGGCTTGTAAATGGAAATTAAATGCCTCAGATACATACGTAATAATTTTATTCTAATGGATTTAAGAAAAACCAATCCCAGTAAAATTCATTTACTTCATGGTTTTGAAGCATTAAAAAACTTTCCCTATCGGGAAGAACTATTAATTAAATGGAAAGGTCTAATGAAAATGAAAAGAGGTTTTAGTTTTTTTTGTAATCTTCAAGGTTTATGAATTTGTTGCAAAATCCCGTTTCCTCCCGGACACGGTTAGAACTGATGAAAATTATTTTATCGTCTTTATTTTGAGCCAGTAAATCATTAAACCATATTATCCCTTTCTGATCAAGATTGGAATGTGGTTCATCGAGCAAAACAAAGGGAACATCAGTCATTAACGCGAGTGCCAGTTTTACACGTTGCTTCATTCCACTGGAATAAAATTTTATTTGCTTACCCATTGAAAATTCCGTGTGATCTTTTTGAATTTCATCACTGATGGACCTCTCATTAATAAGCGATTTAAAGTTTGTATAAAAAGAAATCGTTTCTGCTAACGTGAACTCTTCAATGAGTTCCAGATAAGGAGCAGCAAGGCTGATATACTGATACAGATTATCAGGATGAATTTTTTTGTTTTTAAAAAAGAAATCCACCTGGCCGCTGGTCGGTGAAATATATCCTGCAACAATTTGAAGTAATGTCGATTTACCGGAGCCGTTGTAGCCGGTGATTGCAATGACATCACCCTGCTGCGCTTCAAAAGAAATATTATTGAAAATTGTTTGCCTTAAAAACTTTTTACTTATTTCTTTAAGCGAAATGGTATTCAATGAAAAAAACTTGAAGTGTTAGTTTTAAAGTGATGGGGGTGATAAAATTTTTGCCTCACTTGTATTTGTCAAGTGGTAATTGATAATTTCAATCACTCCTCTTCCTCCCCTGCATAACCTTTCATAATTCCCCGGTTAGAGCTTTTAATGAACTTCAGGATTTCATCGCGTTCTTTAGTTACCGGCATTTCCAATTCAATAATTTCTATCGCTTTTTTATAATTAAATCCTTTCATAAAAAAGGTCCTGTAAATTTCCTGGATTTCATTTATCTTATCATTATTGAATCCTCTCCTTTTGAGACCGATTGAGTTTATTCCCACAAATGCCAAAGGTTCTCTTGCAGCTTTTGTAAACGGAGGGACATCTTTTCTTATCAGTGATCCGCCTGACACCATAACATGTCCTCCTATATGAACAAATTGATGGACAGCAGACAATCCTCCAATAATGGCAAAATCGTCTATCACAATATGGCCTGCAAGCGTCACACCATTGGCCAGGATGCAATTATTTCCAACTATGCAGTCGTGTGCCACGTGTACATAAGCCATTAACAAGCATCCCGAACCTATTACTGTTTTTCCGAGTGCTTTGGTCCCTTTATTAATGGTTACAAATTCTCTGATGGTTGTATTTTCTCCAATAATTGCAGTTGTATTTTCTCCCTCATACTTCAAGTCCTGTGGTGCTCCTGAAATAACTGCACCCGGAAATATTTTACAATTTCTTCCGATGCGTGCCCCTTCCATAATCGTTACATTAGACCCGATCCAAGTGCCTTCACCGATTTCTACATTGTCATGAATAGATACGAACGGATCGATCTTTACTCCGGAGCCGATTTTTGCATCAGGGCTTATGGAAGTTAAAGGCGAAATCATTTACCTTCTTTTCTAACAATTTGAGCCATCATTTCTGCTTCAGTCACAATTTTATTTCCTACAATTGCTTCACCTCTCATGTGGCAAATTCCCCTCCTTATCGGTGAGAGCAACTTCAGGCTGATAACAACTGTATCCCCCGGAATTACACGGTTCTTAAAACGGGCTTCGGTAATTTTCATGAAATAGGTCCAGTAATTCTCAGGATCAGGAACTGTGTTGAGTACTAATATTCCCCCGGTTTGTGCCATTGCCTCAACTAAAATTACTCCGGGCATTACAGGATTACCGGGAAAATGTCCCTGGAAATACCACTCATTCATGGTAACATTTTTCACTCCGACAACATGTTCCTTGCTTAACTCAAGAATTTTATCAATAAATAAAAATGGCGGACGATGCGGGAGAAATTTCTGAATGTCATTTACATTATACAAAGGCGGTTTGCTTAGATCAAATTGCGGAACTTTTCTTGCCTTCTCTTTTTTTATTAACTCTTTAATTTTCTTTGCGAATGCAATGTTTGCAGCATGCCCCGGGCGTGCCGCAAGTATATGCGCCTTCACAGGCATCCCGATCAAAGCCAGGTCACCGATAATATCAAGGAGTTTGTGACGGGCTGGCTCGTTTTGAAAATGTAATTTTATATTATTCAGAAAACCTTTTTCAACCACTTCAACCTTTGGTTTGTTGAACAATGAAGAAAGCTCATCTAATTTTTCCTGCGAAACAGGCTTGTCAACAACTACGATTGCATTATCAAGATCTCCGCCTTTAATGAGATCGTGTTTTACCAATGATTCAAGCTCATGCAAAAAAACAAACGTGCGGCATTGAGAAATATCCCCGGTAAATTCTTCGATTTTGTGCAATTGCGCATGTTGCGTACCGAGCACCTCAGAATTATAATCAACCATAACAGTCACTCGGAAATCATCACTTGGCACAGCCAGCATTTCCACATTCCGCGAAGGATCTTCAAACGTAATATTTTCCCTCAGCTCAAAAAATTTTCTTGGTGATGCCTGTTCCATGATTACCGCCTTTTTCAAAGCAGCGATAAAGGGAGCTGAACTGCCGTCCATAATCGGAACTTCGGGTCCATCAAGTTCAATCAATACATTGTCAATTTCCAGGCCTGCAAGCGCAGCCAAAGCGTGTTCTGTAGTGCTTACTTTAATTCCATTCTGGCTAATCGTTGTTCCGCGTGAAGTATCAATGACATTATCAATATCAGCATCAACAAAAGGCTTGTCGGGCAAATCAACTCGCTGAAATCTGTAACCATGATTTTCAGGTGCCGGTTTAAAAGTGATTTTCACTTTCTCGCCTGTGTGCAATCCTACACCGGAAATGGTGATCGGATCTTTTATCGTTGTTTGGTTTGGATGCATCTATGTAATCTTAATAGCACAGCAAAAATATCATTTATTCGGGAATGAAGAGAAAAGTAAGTGGGAAACTGGTCTGTCCGTTATAAAAGAAATTAAAAATCTGGAATGCAGGGCTTTATTTTACCTGGGTCTATTAATCAGTTTGCTTGAATTCACCAAGCACTTTTTCCAATTCATCCATTCTTTTTTCAAGCAGGGGAAGTTTTTTAAATACGACATACGCACGTTTATAGTCTGAAATATTAAAAGCAGGAGAGCCCTGTACAATTTCTCCGGGATTTGTTATGCTTGTCCCAATTCCGGATTGGGCGGCTATTTTTACATTGTCTGCAATAATGAGGTGCCCTACAATCCCTACCTGTCCTCCTATCATACATTGCTTCCCGATTTTTGTGGAGCCTGCAATTCCAGTTTGCGCTGCAATAACAGTGTTCTCTCCTATCTCTACATTATGCGCGATCTGAATTAAATTGTCAAGCTTTACTCCTTTTCTTATTATTGTTGAACCCAAAGTTGCCCTATCAATTGTTGTGTTGGCTCCTATTTCAACATTGTCTTCAATAATCACATTTCCGATTTGAGGAACTTTTTTGTAGTCCACTTCATTTGGCGCAAAGCCAAAACCATCAGCTCCGATTATAACTCCTGAATGAATGGTGCAATTCGCCCCGATTTTACATTGCGAATAAATTTTAACTCCTGAATTTATTACAGTATTGTCTCCTACTTCAACATCATCGCCAAGAAAAACGTGAGGATAAATTTTTACATTGTTGCCTATCTTCACATTGTTCCCTGCATAAGCAAAAGCACCGAAATACACATCGTTCCCGATTTTCGCTGAAGGAGAAATAAAAGAATGATCTTCAATTCCTGTTTTATTTTGCAGCACCTGGTTGTAAACTTCAAGCAGCTTCGCAAAACTTTTATAAGCATCTTCAACGCGAATGAGAGTTGAACGCACCGGCTGCTCTGCTACAAAATCTTTACTGACAATCACGATTGATGCTTTGGTAGAATAAATAAAAGGAGCATACTTTGGATTTGCAAGAAAGCTCAACGAACCCTTTTCACCTTCTTCAATTTTAGAAAGCTTATCGACTGTAATTGATGAATCTCCATCAACTGTTCCCTGCAGAAGATCACTGATTTGTTTTGCGGTGAATTGCATTTTTTCCTTTGCTATTTATTCAGGACAAAAATACACATTAAAAGAAACGGAACAGGATAAACGATCTTTTACAGGACGCATCATTTGGGTTTTCTTCTCAGCGGTTCTCTGTTTATTCTCTGCGCAACTTTGCGTAAGAGATTTTTAAAGAGAACCGCTGAGATTAAAAATGAGAGCCGCAAAGTTGAAATTGTAACATTGTTCTCTTTTAGAGTAATGAGTTTTCATTGGAAATAAAACCATTTACTGTAAAGCTAATTTAACAGTTTGTTAAGGAGAATTTATTAAATTCCCCTAAAAATAGCGACATTTGCACGCAACCCTTTCACCCTATTTAACGTATTACAGAAAAAATATATTTAAACAACAATGAGTAATAACATACCCCGCAAATTAATACTTTTTGAATTGAATGAAGTTCCCTGGAGAGTGATGAATGATTTTTGCACGAAATTCCCTGAATCATTCCTGGCGCAAAATATTTCAAAGTGCAGCAAATTTGAAACGGTAACTCCTGATAAAGGCGAGCTTTCGCCATGGATTACCTGGCCTACCATGCACAGGGGAGTTCCCAATACCATGCACCAGATTAAAGATTTTAATGAAGACTTAACACTTGTTAATACAAAATATCCGTCTGTGTGGGAAATTTTACAGCAGAACGGAATTAAAACAGGTGTTTGCGGTT
>JBDSOU010000227.1:0-10070 GCA_039914625.1 Bacteroidia bacterium
CAGGCTATTAGTATATCCTGTCAGGTAGTTTTTTCTCCTGACAGGTGTCCTATGTACCACTTCCAGCTCCCAAAAATATTTTCTGTCAAGTTTTTTTGCACGAGCAAACCTTATTACCTTAGTAAAAAACCAGGACATACACAACTATAAACCTTATTAGCATATTATATACGCATACAAAAGAATAAGGCAATAAGGTAAAATTAATTGAGCAAACTATTTTTTACTAAGGTAATAAGGTTTAGTTAATCCCTGGGACGCACATTAATGTAAGAAATAAAAAATTAAAACCGAATAAAAACCAAAGCCGGATTCACTATTGTAATTTAGCTTCACTCCGTTCTTTCTATGCGTCCGGAATTTATTCCGATTTTTATCGGGACGTTCTCTGCGTTTAGAAAGATTTTTCCGAGTGAAAAATGATGCAATTCGTGGCAAAAAAAAAATTCACGCCATACGTTAAAAACATCAAAAAGGTTACATCAATTTCGCATCAAACCTTACACAATTCTTACATTTATCCACGCCATCTTCTAACTCATTGAACCTTACCGATAAATCTTTTCTGCTATACATTTTGTCAGTTTCGTTTTCCGCCAAAGTGACCGGAAATTGGTTGCCAAACAGCAGAAATCAATTGCAAAACAACCGCAATCAACAGTAAAACAAATGAAATTGGTTGTAGCACCTGCGGAAACCAATAGTAAAGCATCGGCAATTCACGGCATAAATAATAAAACCAATTGCCAAAGGAATAAAACCCATAGCAAAAACCCGGAAACCTATAGTTAAAGCCATCAAACCAATGGTAATAAGAAAGAAATTAACGGTGATACAGATACAATTAACCGGAGGCAAAATAAATGGCCTTTCTTTCTCGCCATCCAAGTCTCCGCTTCTATAAATTCTCTCCGCCACGTGTCCCGGTGGGTTTTTTACCCCTTGCTTTTTATTTCTTTCATCATGTGGCCGAAAGCCTTTGCCAGGATAGCGCTATAGGCTTTATCAATAAAAGTGCAGGAAGTATGATTTCTTTTACTAACGAGAACTGCATGGAAATTTTCATCATCGTCCACATCTAAAGTTAATGTATATAGTTGCAGTATATGCCTGAGTTTGGTAGTGTTTTTCATACGGGTTCGCGATGTAAAATTATGCTTAAAAATCGCAAGGTAAAGATTACGTGGGTCAATAATAGGTAATTTGCAGCATTCCTTTAATTTCGCACATCACAATCATTAATTTACGGCAAAAAATAAATTAGAAATAAATGAATGCAGAAATAATAACCATTGGCGATGAGCTGCTCATCGGGCAGGTAGTGGACACCAATTCGGCATGGATGGCTCAAAAGCTGAATGATATCGGCATTGATGTAAAACAAATCACTTCAGTTTCAGATAATGAACAGCATATTATCAATACGCTTGACCAGTCAAGAGCACGTGCCGAAATTATCCTGCTGACAGGCGGCTTGGGTCCCACCAAAGATGATATTACCAAAAATACATTGTGCAATTATTTTAAAACAAAGCTGGTGTTTGATGAAAAGGCTTTTGCAGCAGTGGAGCACCAGTTTAAAATGCGGGGAAAAGAAGTTACTGCTGTCAACCGAAAACAGGCAGAGCTTCCCGCAAGCTGCACCCCCGTTTACAATCAAAACGGAACAGCAGCAGGAATGTGGTTTGAAAAAGATGGAAAGCATTTTATTTCTATGCCCGGTGTGCCGCATGAAATGAAAGCGATGATGGAAAATGATGTGCTGCCGGTGTTGCAAAAAAAATTGAAAACTCCTTTCATTTATCACAAGACTATTTTAACGCAAGGAGCAGGGGAGTCCTTCCTTGCTGATTTGATTGAAAAATGGGAAGACAATTTGCCACCTCATATTAAGCTCGCATACCTTCCCGCACCTGGAGCAGTGCGGTTAAGACTTACTGCAAAAGGCGATTCCGAAAAAATAAAAACAGAAGTCGCAGAACTGGTTGAAAAAGTAAAACCGATTATCAGAAATTATATTTATGGTTATGATAAGGATACGCTGGAAGAAGTGGTGGGAAATCTTTTAAGAGAAAAAAAACAAACAGTAGCTACCGCTGAAAGCTGCACAGGCGGATATATTGCGCATCTCATCACCTGCGTTGCCGGAAGCTCTGATTACTATTTCGGTTCGATTGTTTCCTATGCCGACCGGATCAAAGAAAATTTTCTTGATGTAGATGCTGATCTATTGCGCAGGCACGGAGCCGTTAGTGAGCAGGTGGTGCTGGCAATGGCAAAAAATGTGAAAGAGAAATTCGGAACAGACTATTCCATTGCCGTTTCCGGGATTGCCGGGCCATTAGGAGCTGTGGAAAATAAACCTGTCGGGACGGTATGGATCGCAATAGCCTCACCGGGCGAAGTAAGTGCAAAAAGTTTCCTGTTTGGAAATCATCGTATGCGAAATATTCATGTAAGCGCAATCACTGCTTTGAACATGTTAAGAAAAAAGATTTCGGACTGTCAATAAAAAGATATATAGCTTTTCAGAAACTGCGCATTTCAAATTTAAAATATTTATTTTTGTTCTGATATTTTTTTAGTTACTTTCGCTTTTATTATTAATTGAGAAATGAACATGATTATTTTATTTGATAAACTTAATCGTATTTTTAAAACAAAAACTTTTCTATGGAATATAAATTTAAAAATCTGGTATTTGAAGGTGGAGGTGTTAAAGGCATTGCCTATGGCGGTGCATTAAAAATTCTGGACAGCAGGAAAATTATTTCCGGAATTGTCCGTGTTGCAGGAACTTCAGCAGGTGCAATAAATGCTGCACTGCTTGCTTTTGGCTATTCGTTTGAAGATGTTTCAAAAGTAATTGCAGAAACAAAGTTCAGCAGCTTCCAGGATAAAACCTGGTTCCTGCCCACTAACATCAACCGTTTTTTGTTTCGATACGGGTATTACAAAGGCGATTCATTTCTCGGGTGGCTGGGAGATAAAATAAAAGAGAAAACAAACAATGCAGATTTTACTTTCGGGGAGTTAAAAGAACGTGCCGGAAAGGATGGTTATAAAGAACTATACGTAATTGCCACCAATCTTTCACAGCAAAGAGCAGAAGTTATATCGCATGAAACCTATCCTGATCTTCCCATACGTGAGGCCGTCAGGATGTCCATGGGCATTCCCTTTTTTTTCAAAGTTGCACGTAAATCAAATGATGTTATGGTAGATGGCGGAGTTTCGTGGAATTACCCTATTAATCTTTTCGATTACAAAAAATATTTAGTCAATCCTTTAAATGTTGAAGATGTCGGCAGGGATGGAGCAAACTCTAAAAAATATGCGACTGATGAAGATTATATTTTTAATTATGAAACATTAGGAATGAGGCTGGATTCAACAACTGTTATTGAATACGCAAAACACAATTGGGCATTGCCACCTTCAGAAATAAAAAACCTTATGGGACATACCACAGCATTGCTTGGCTTTATGATGGAAATTGCTAACAGTTCACACCTCCATTCCAATGACTGGAACCGCACCATTGCTATTGACACACTCGGAATTAAAACCACCCAGTTTAATCTCACCGATGCTGAAATAAAAAGTTTGCTTGACAGCGGTGAAGAATGCACAAGAAAATATTTTGAATGGAGAGATACGGATGCGCTGTGGGGAAAACTTCCTCAGTAACTTTTTTTTAAGGAAATGATTCAACTAAAGATTAGAACTCAATATTTATCATGGTGCTCGACTAAAGTATAATATTATATAAGCGTTTTGTAAATGGGGAATCTCAAAGCTAATATCAGGAATAATTCGGTAGTATTGATTACTATGGTTATTCTTGCTTTTTTACTTTGCTTTTATTTCTTTTTCTATGTTTCAGGCAGAGATGTCCAGATACGTGACAGGAATTTCAGGGTCCTTAACAAGGTGGCAGAAAATATCGTTTTGCGAAGCAGTGATTATTACAGACGCTTCACACCATACAGGGAAGAAACAAAAAAAATAGTGAGCGGATATGTTCAAAACAAATCAAAAATAACAAACAGAAATTTTATTGATTCCATCACCGGTTATATAACATTTGTTCAAAACGCTTATGTTGATACTGTCAACCAGGTAACAGGCAAGCCTTATAACTATCCCAATTTTTTATGGTTCCCTTTACGGAATATCTATGAAGACTCTGTTACCCGTAAAAAATATGCACTGAACCTTGGAGTTGATGCAGAAGTTTTTTTTTCACCGTTGCTCAAGAGGGAGGAATTTTCTGATTATATTATTGTGCATGACACGCAGGTTGTTTATAAAACCATAAGAGACGGAGCCGATATAAACAAATTTGATTCTTTATTCACCAAAAATTCTGTATTCACAACCAGTTCTATAAAATCAACACAAATTGCGGGAAGAAAATATGTGTTATTCACTGTCCAATACCGCTTCAGGGATCAGAAAGACTGGGCATTAATCGGGTTGATTCCTGAATCTACATTTAATAAGGAAAAATATTCAGTGCCTGAAACTTTTTTATTTTTTGTACTCTTCTGCATGTTATTTGTTTTTATTGCTCTTCCATTGATAAAATCGATTTTAATGCATCCAAATGAAAGGATGAAAACATTTGACATCCTTGCAACGTATTTTTCTTTTTTGATGGGTTTTGCACTTTTAGTATTTATATTCCTTTATGTATTTAATACATTGGGTCCTGGTAAGGTAGAGCTTGACAAAAGGCAAAAATCTCTTTCAAAGGGGATCATAAAAAGCTTTATGCAGGACCTGCAGTCAAACTGCAAACAGCTGGCAGCCTATGACTCAATGGTGGAACATTTTCCATTTAATTCGGTTAACCTCACGAAAGAAAGTTTTTTATTTGTTAACGAGGCTCATGCTTATTGCCCTAAAGGCTATTCAGACTCCACGATAAGCAAGCCGTTTTATCCTTATTTCAGCAATGTATTCTGGCTTGATTCAGAAGGAGTCGATACGATAAGATGGACTACTGATGCATCACTTCCGCCAAAAAATAATTTTACTGACCGTGACTATTTTAAAAACATAAAAAATGATGCAACATGGAAGTTGCCAGGTTCCGGCAGTAAATCATTTTATCTTCAACCGGTGCATTCATGGTCAGACGGTCAGTTCAAAGGTGTGGTTTCCACCAGGAGCGAAGCCGTGCTTCCTTCATATAAAATAGTTGTTGCAGGGTTCTCTTCAAGATTCCCTTCTGTAATAAACCCCGTGCTGCCGTTGGGCTACAGTTTTTGCATTATAGATGAAAAGGGAGATGTGCTTTTCCATTCAGATATTGAAAAAAGCACCAATGAAAATTTCAAGGATGAATCCAATAATAATACAAAGCTGGTTTCTGCAATGTACTCCAGGACCGAGACTTTTTTTGATGAATATTATTCGGGAAAAGACTGCCGGATGCTCATTTCTCCAATCAAAGGGTTGCCGTTTTATTTAGTAACCATTCGCAATACAGGGTATAGTACAGCATTCAATATTCAAGTTTTTGTTTTTACCACCATTCTTTTTTTCGTCCTTGTATTGTTCGGACTGATTCATTTTTTTATGATAGCTCTCTTTTCAAGGCGCAAAACGGTGCTCAAGTCAAAGCTGCTGAACATGAATTGGGTTTGGCCCAACCCTGATTTTGAATCGATCTATTTGAAAACAGTATTACTAAATATAATTACCTTTTGCGGCTCGCTGGCATTTTGTTTTTTCAGCAATTCTTTTTTCAGCATTTTGTGCATGTTTTATAATGTATTTTTTACTATAGCTTCTTTTTTTACGGCATGTGAAATCAAAAAAAATAAAGACAAAGGAATGAGCCTGAAGTTAAATATCTATCTCGGTTTAATGTTCATCCTGGTTAACTGGGCGGCTTTTCATATCATGAACTGTTCTCAAATAGTTTATCCTTTAATTTATATGTTTTTTTATTGCCTTGCCATGCTGGTTATTTACAAAGCAGGCGATTCACGAGGTTCATTCAGAAAATTGAAAGAGAGACTTTCCTATGAGAAAAGTTATTCGCTGATGATTGTTACATGGCTGATGCTGGCTGCCTTTCTACCTGTTTTTTTATTCTACCGGCTCTCTTATAATCATGAAACTCAAAATTTAGTTAAGTACTCCCAATTGGAGATTGCCAAAAAAATCAATTCATTCACTGACAAGAAATCTTCAGATTACTATCCGTATTTTATTTTACATGATACCGCTGGCGTTGGAATAGAGAACATTTATACTGAACCGTTTCGCACTACTGTGGGAGATGCCGGTGATTCTTTACAGGTAATTTTCAGCAACGATACGTCTTCATGCACTTCGGATGAGGAATTCTTTGTTGATCTTATTCAAAAAACCAGGATAATATATAATACAATAAGCCTGCATGAAGACCAGCTTATTAATGTCAGTGACCGTGATACATTGAATTATCATTGGATAAAAGTAAATGACACAACTCTTGTATTTAAAACCACAGATTATAACAATAGCAACCAAGGCAGGGGTGATGCATTATTTATGAAAACATATTTACCTGTATTTAATGCACCGCCTTTTTTTCAGTTTGCGGGTTTTAATTTCTGGCTTTTGTTTTTTATAATGCTTGCATGTTTTTACTATATGATTAAATATTTTATCTCAAGGCTTTTTTTAATTAATTATTTCAGTGCGCGCGATAGTCTTCCTTCTGAAAACTTCCTGCCGGGCTATAATGCAGCCACGAAATCTTTCGATGGAAACACAAGGATAATTCTTGCCGGACTGGTCCAGTCGGGTAAAAAGCAATATGTGATGAATTTGATTTATGGAGATGATCAAAGCATAGAAAATGATGACACCATTAAAGTCAAAAAAAATAATTTTCAAAAACATGTGGAAATTGATCTCAGAAACATCAGTGACACCACTATATGGGAAAAAGAAAAAAATAAAATAAAAATAGCTGAAGATCCCCAAAACGGAAATGATTTCAATATTTTACTTATCAATTATTTTGAATACAATCTATCCGATGCTGCCGCCACTCTTAAAAAATTAGCATTTATAGAGGAACAGACCAAAAAGGACAAATGCATTATTATTCTTACTTCAATTCATCCGATCATTTTTCTGAATTTTGAAAAAAAGGAAATTGCCGGTACTGCTCTTTCAAAAGCAATTTCTGAAATAGATTATTATAAATGGATTTCTTTATTCAGCGAATTTTTCCTCGTACATTTCCCTTTGACCAAGTTCGAATTGAACAAGAATTCAGGGATTCTTGAAACTGAAGCAGAGGCTCTGAAAAATGAAACCGCAACAGTGTATAGCATGGAAGAAATGGAGAAAAGGGAAGACATCATTATTTTTATCACTGGAGAATGTGATCATGGAAGATTTCTTTACCGCATTGGAAAAGATTTGATTCAATATATCAGGGCTAGCGGATTAATTCCCGAAAAAGAAGAAGTCATCTTGAAGATTCAGCAACTTGCACATTCTTATTATTTGTCCATCTGGAATTCTTTTTCACGTAACGAACAATATATGCTTTATGATTTCGCTGAAGACGGGTTCGCCAACTATAAAAACCGCAATGCATTGTCACTTCTTTTCAATAACGGAATTATTATTAATCATGATCGCCCGCAACTGATGAACCAAAGCTTTAAAAATTTTATTCTCAGTGAAGTTAAATCGGGAAATGTTGTTTTGAATGATGAAGAGCGTGCTGAAGGCAGTAGCTGGAAAAAATTTAAGATGCCGTTTATGCTGGTAATTATAACTGTGTTGTTTTTTGTTTTTTATACACAGGAAGATTCCTTTAATCAGATTCTTGCTTTTGTCGCATCATTCACTGCAGCAATTCCTATAATTCTCAGAATATTTACAATTCTGCCTTCATCAAAAGGAGATAAAGAAGCTTGATGAGGAAGAGCATGGAAGAACCGGGATGTTGTTTTCTTTTGCTGAAATTGTTTGGAGCATTTCCAGGCAAAGCTACGGACAGCGCAAAATAACAATAGTATTTGTGCCGGGATCAATCAGCGTTTCGCGAACTGCCTTTCAAAGCAGCCGATTTATTAGCATACTTGACAGCCAGAATTTTATTTCCGGAAATCTGGTAAGCGCGTCCGAGGCTGTCAAGAGCAAGTGGAGAGTTGGGATGCTGCTCCACATTTAATTTAAAAACGCGGATGGCTTCATCCACTTTTTTCTTTTTCAAAAGCTGGTCGCCAAGACTGATAAACTGTTCCACGCTCATCGGAACCCGGCTTGTCATTTTCTTAACTTCCTGATTGGAATTTTTATATTCAAGATAGGCGAATTCTTTTTGAACTGATCCTATTTTTTTAAAGAAATAGTCAAACGGAATTGTCCCTTCAACCAAATCATTTTGATAGGCATGAATGCAGCTGTTCAAATAATTATTTGCTTCAGGTACGGATAATCCGACTTTTTTATACCTCGCAAGCAAACGGTCACCCTCAATCATAAACACGGTATCTTTTTCTTTATTGATCAATTTGTCAAAAAGAATAATGCTTGCTAAAGCTATCTGCGAATAATTTTGCGATTCGTTTTTAAACCCACGGCATTCTGTCTGCCATATTTGTCTGAAAAGAGGAATGCCCCCTGAAGACGGGTTAATTTCATCAAGCACGCATTTTACATTTCCCGGACCGGCATGATAGGCATGCATTACTAATAAACGAAACCACAGATCGGTTTCATTGTATGAAATATTTTTTGAGTCGAGCATCTCTTTTACTTTCGGAATAAAACTAATTCCTAAAAGCTTTGACGCAGCCCCGGCAGATTTGCGCAGATCGGTCCTTTCATCTACGTTTTTATTTACGTGCAACCCATATTTCTTTGCAACATTTTTCATCAGCTGGAAAGGGCCATTAGCGCCAACAGAAGATTTTTGCCCGTATTTTCCCGGGCTTTCAATCAGCAGAATAGTTTGAGCATACCAGGGGTCAACATTGTTTTGAATGAATACATCAGAGGCAATGCTGATTAACGGAATTACCTTTTTATATTCATAAAATTCTTTTTTTCCGCTGGTCACATAAATGGAAGCTTCATTTTCCAGGCTGAAAGATTTTCTGAGGCATTCCCGGTAAGATTCTTTTTCTGTATCCCCCTGGCATTTCCATTCGTCATTAGTAACAACGGCAAGAGACTGGCGTGTGCCTGCAACATTTATGATGCAGCTGTCAGGTGAAAGGCAAATCACATCCTGCCAGAATTTCGGCTGAGGCAGGGTATCCCATCGTTCTTCAAACAAGCTTTTATTATCAACAAAATGAAGGTTTACCGTTTCGTTATAAAAGACTGTTGGTTTTGTAACGAGTAGGCTCCGGTAGTTGCTTTGCGCAAAAAGCTGCTTTCCTGCGGTAAGAGTTACTATAATAATAACAAATAAATTTCTACTGTAGTTCATTCCTGAATTAATTGTTTGATAGAATCTCTGGTACGCAGAACTTTCAGCGAAGTTACTCTTTGTTTATTTTAACATAACAAATATTATACAAATATAACGGGAAAAAGCGCCCAAGTCAACTGCGTTCACCCACAAATTATGAACATTACCGTAAAAGAAGTAAGTGTCCCGTAAAATAATGCACAATCCCTGACAAATCTTTTGCAGCAATTTCATAAGCATATGCGCCTTCATTCAAGGGAATTTCCTTAGTTCCTCTTCCATTCCATGAAGTGTTGCTGCCAGAATTTTCAAAAACAGTTTCTCCCCATCGGTCAAATATTTTCATTTGAAGTTCACCTGAATTTTTGCCGGAAGGAACAAAAAAATCATTTATTCCATCATTATTTGGTGTAAAAGCTGAGAGAATAAATAGTGAAAAATCAGTATCCGTATCGCAGGCTTCTTTTTCTTTTATAAAAATAATTTTTGAAGCAGCATCTGTGCATCCTTTATCTGTTGTAACATACAGGCTGGTTTGATATGATCCTGCATCAGTAAAAACGTATCGTGGATGTTGCAGGTCAGAAATCGAATGATTATCAATATTCCACAGCCATGAAATTAAGGA
>JBDSOU010000157.1:0-18413 GCA_039914625.1 Bacteroidia bacterium
TCTTTTCAAAAAGAACCAGTCGCCCGAATTGCATTCAATTACTTTCGGTTTGACTTTGTTGAATTGGTAGAATAGTTTTGAAATTGGTCTTTTGCAGATGAGATATAAATCCCTGGCGCTAAAAGCAAGGGCTAATTGCTGATCGCTTTTTTAACCTTAATCTTTTTTCTACTTTTACTGCCACAATATTTTCCTATGAGTCAAAAACTGAAACTTCTCGAACAAAAAATAAAACAAGCCGAACTTGGAGGTGGTGCAAAACGAATTGAAAGCCAGCACAAGAAAGGAAAACTCACTGCCCGTGAACGAATTCATTTCTTATTGGATGAAGGATCGTTTGAAGAGATCGGAAAATTTGTTACACACCGCGCAACGGATTTCGGTTTGGAAAAAGAAAAATATCTTGGAGATGGAGTTGTGACAGGTTTCGGAACCGTGAACGGAAGATTGATATATGTTTATTCACAAGACTTCACCGTGTTTGGCGGATCACTTTCAGAGACACATGCTGAAAAAATTTGTCGTATCATGGACCTTGCAATGCAGAATGGGGCACCTGTTATTGGCTTGAATGATTCAGGAGGTGCGCGAATTCAGGAAGGAGTAGTTTCTCTCGGAGGGTATGCTGATATTTTTTACCGAAACACGCTTGCATCAGGAGTGATCCCTCAAATCAGCGCTATCATGGGACCTTGTGCAGGTGGTGCAGTATATTCTCCGGCAATAACGGATTTTATTTTGATGGTTGAAAATACATCGTACATGTTTGTGACCGGCCCTAACGTTGTGAAAACCGTAACGCATGAAGAAGTTTCTTCTGAAGAGTTAGGAGGCGCATCCGCACATTCAACAAAATCAGGAGTTACACATTTTTCATGTGCAAACGAAATTGAATGCATCAACACCATTAAAAAATTATTGAGTTATGTTCCTGAAAATTGTGAAGACGAAACACCGTTATTGGATTACACAATGGGCAATGAAGTTCGAACCAGGTTGAACGACATTATTCCTGCACAACCAAATACACCTTACGATATGCGGGAAGTTATCAACGAAGTGATTGATACAAATTCTTTTTTGGAAGTGCATAAAAATTTTGCTGAAAATATTGTTGTCGGATTTGCCCGGCTTGCAGGAAGAAGCATTGGCATTGTAGCCAATCAGCCCGCCTATCTTGCAGGAGTATTGGATATTCATGCTTCCACGAAAGCGGCACGCTTTGTTCGTTTTTGTGATTGTTTTAATATTCCTTTATTGGTATTTGAAGATGTACCGGGTTTTCTTCCGGGCACTGACCAGGAATGGAACGGAATTATTATCAATGGCGCAAAACTTTTATATGCATTCAGTGAAGCTACAGTTCCGCGCATCACCGTGATCACACGCAAAGCTTACGGAGGTGCGTATGATGTGATGAATTCAAAACACATTGGTGCCGATATGAATTATGCATGGCCCTCTTCTGAAATTGCAGTGATGGGCGCCAAAGGAGCTGCAGAAATTATTTTCAAAAAAGAAATCTCGGAAGCTGAAAATCCTGAAGCGAAGCTGAAAGAAAAAGAAAAAGAATACACCGATCTTTTTGCAAATCCTTACAAAGCTGCCGAGCGCGGTTATGTGGATGAAGTAATTCGTCCGGAAGAAACACGGCTTAAATTAATTAAGGCATTTAAAATGCTGGAGAATAAAGTTGCGAAGTTGCCGAAGAAAAAGCATGGGAATATTCCGTTGTGAAATCAGTTTACAAGTGGCAATAGACAATCAACAATAGACAATGAAATAATAATATTAAATTTGTGCTATGCGAGAATTAACAATAAAGTTACCTGAGAAAGTAGAATTTAATGAACGCGACTTAACAAAATTTTTCGCGGCTAAGTTGTACGAATCCGGAAAACTCACTCTTGGTCAGGCAGCCGAAATGGTTGGTATGCGTAAAGAAACTTTTGCTGAAATACTTGCCGATTACAATGTTTCTTTTATTAATTACCCGGCTTCAGACATAAAGCGCGATGCTTCAGCCATTCGATAAAATTGTTATTGCTGATAATTTTAGGGTAAGTTTTGTTTCTAAAATTAAACTTAAATTTTAAAGTATTATAATATGAAAACTCTTAAAATAATTTCAATTTCCGTGTTTCTGTTTTTAGCAGGAAAATCGTTCAGCCAGATAAATCAAATTGCAGAGTTTGATTCTATTTATAGCTTTCAATATGACTACCTGGAAACAAAAGGTTTAAATTTGTGCGGGTTGATATTATAAATAATACGATTGATATGTACAATACAGATTTTTCTTTTTACAAACACATAGATATTCCACCTCAACCCAACCCCTATTCTATCGGGTATTTAAAAGAGCGGCTTTTTGACACTGATACTACCTATCTTGAATATTTACTTTTCGGGTCATATCCCACTACATACGTTCCTTATGTACGAGTGTATGATGAAAATGGCAATAATTTGTTTTCTGCAGATAGCTTGAATGCTTATTCATTTTCGGGTTATGGGGCTAATGGACAAAATCAATCTGCTGTTATTAATAGCGATTCAACGGCAATATTGATTTTATTTAAACTTGCATCAGGCGGAAGCAGTCTTCGTAATTATTTCCGTGTTTACAGTTTGCCGGGTAAACTCGAAGACAGTTGTTGTTGTAATAATTTTGCTAACAATATTCTTCGTCCTGATTCGCCACATCGTTTTTCATTCAATGCATTTCCTAATCCGTCAAAAGGAAAAATAATTTTAAATTATGAATTGCCCGAAGGAATTAAGAAAGCAGAGTTGACTATTTATTCAACCAATGGAAATGAAATGAAACGTTACAAAGTAACTAATGCTTTTAAATTTGTTGAATTAGATAATTCTGAATTGCCTTCAGGAACATATTTTTATCAATTGCTTTTGCCTGATGGAAATTTTGGCACAAAGAAAATGATTTTAGTAAAATAATTTTTTTCGTTTTCCATTTAACTACATTACAAATTAAGCTATGAACCTCCTCCTTCTCGGTTCCGGTGGTCGCGAACATGCTTTTGCATGGAAACTTTCGCAAAGCAAACATTGCAGCAAATTATTTATCGGTCCCGGCAATGCCGGTACTGCACAATGCGGAACCAATGTTTTATTATCAACAACAGATTTTGAAGGCATAAAAAAATTTGTAGTTGAAAATAAAATTGAAATGGTAATTGTCGGACCTGAAGATCCGTTAGTAAATGGCATTCATGATTTTTTTCTTGCAGAAGGCCTTTGCGTTGATTCTCCCTCCCCTTCGGGGAGGGTGGGGGAGGGGCTTTCTGTCATCGGACCAAAAAAAGACGGTGCGCAATTAGAAGGCAGCAAAGATTTTTCAAAACAGTTTATGATTCGTAATCATATTCCTACAGCACGTTATCAAACTTTTACAAAAGAAAATTTAAAAGAAGGAATAAAATTTCTTGAAACACTTTCACCGCCTTATGTTTTAAAAGCCGATGGATTGGCTGCCGGCAAGGGGGTTGTTATTCCGCAAACTTTAGAGGAAGCAAAAAAGGAATTGACTGAAATGCTTTCAGGAAAATTTGGAAATGCGTCCGCAAAAGTTATTATTGAAGAATTTCTTAAAGGCATTGAATTATCCGTTTTCGTTTTAACAGATGGAGTTAATTATAAGATTTTGCCCGAAGCCAAAGATTACAAACGTATCGGTGAAAACGATTCCGGTTTAAATACGGGTGGAATGGGTGCAGTTTCCCCTGTGGCATTCGCAGATGAAAGTTTCATTTCAAAAGTTGAAAATAAAATTATCAGGCCAACGATAGAAGGATTGAAAAAAGAAAATATCATTTACAAAGGATTTATTTTCGTTGGAATAATGAAAGTTGATGAGGAACCTTATGTAATTGAATACAACTGCCGCATGGGGGACCCCGAAACTGAAGTGGTCGTTCCGAGAATAAAGAATGATTTGGTGGAACTGTTTGATGCTGTTGCAACACAACAGTTAAACAAAATTGAAATTGAAATTGATGAACGTACTGCAACAACAGTAATGCTTGTTTCCAAAGGGTATCCTGAAAAATATGAATCAGGTAAAATTATTTCAGGTTTGGAAAATATTAAAGACAGTATTGTTTTTCACGCAGGAACAAAATTATCAGATGAAAAAGTTTTAAGTGCCGGAGGTAGAGTACTTGCTGTTACTTCTTATGGAAATGATATTGCTGAGGCTTTGCAAAAATCGTATTCAGCAATTGACCAGATACGTTTCGAAAATAAATTTTTCAGAAAGGATATTGGAAAAGACCTTTTGAAACTTTCGGGAGTCTTGTAATTGCTTAATTAGACTTTGGCGGATCCGACAAATAGTTATGGCTGCCTTTTTTTACTTTCACAGTGTACCACAACCAATATACAATCCCCACCGTCCCAAAAGCAAAAAATATCATATTAATATGCATCCCGATGGGTTTCACAATCTTAAAGATGAATTCAAAGAAATCGGCTATACCATGCCAAACTGCATCCATAATTTTTTAATTTGGCGCAAAAGTAAGAAAAAAACTTTCTGAACATAATTATTTTTTCAATCCCGTTTTTATTGAATGGTAATCAGTTTTTTTAAATCAAGGCAGCCTCTTGTTTATGCAGCATTTACCGGAATTGCTTTGGCATTCTGGGCAGCAGGATATTCAGGTTTTACAATTGATACCCGTAATTCAATGCCCTTTTACAGCCTGCTTTTTAAAATAATTACTCCCGATCATAAGTTCATTTACTTTTCGCTGGGTCTGGTTCTTATCCTCTCACAAGCCATTCATTTAAGTTTTGTGTGTAACAAGCATGACATACTCTACAGGAACTCTTTTTTACCCGGTTTGTTTTATCTTATACTTTCCTGTTCCATTCCCCAGTTTATTTCTTTTCATCCGGTATTAATCATAAACTCCATTCTCATTTTTACATTGAATAAAATTTTCCGATTGTACAAAAATGACACTCCTCTTGCATGGGATTTCGATACCTGCGTATCGTTGTCCATAATGACATTGTTTTATTTGCCGGCAATAATTTTTCTTTTGCTCTACGCCATCAGCCTTATTATATTGCGCCCGTTTTCCTGGCGCGATTGGGTAGTGGGATTTATGGGATTTATGACACCGGTATTTTTCGTCCTGCTTTATTTTTTTCTGACAGACCGATTGCCCGAAATCAAACAACTTATTTATTCAACCGAAATCAACAGAAAGTTTAATATCAAAAATGTTGTTCCGGCAGGGTATCCGCTTACAATTTTATGGGTAGCAGTGTTATTTATTTTATCAGTTTTCCGCCTGCAATTAAATTTTCAAAAAAATGCCGCAAAAACGAGGAACTTTCAATTGGTCATTATTTTTTATCTGGTTATTGCCTTGTTGATGATCGTTTTTACACCTGCTGAAATGCTTTTTCGTTTCACAATTCTTTGCATTCCGCTTTCGATCATTGTTGCGTATTATTTTCTTACTGCAAAAAAAACCTTGATCACTGAACCGCTATTTTACCTGCTTGTCATTCTTATTATCTATAACTACATTTCTGTTAAATAGAACTGTTTACTGTAAACTAATTTCAGGACAAATCACATTTATAAAAAGCAAGGGTTCCCGGAGCTGCACAAACGAAGAAATGATCAGGTACCAAATTGTTTCAGGTGATGATCAAATTGCGTGTACATCAGTCGCGCCCATTCTTTAGCAGTGTTTTTACTAAGCAAAGGACTGACGGGCTGGATTTCCTTGGACAGAAAAGTTTTTACCAAGTCGTATAGCTTCTTTTTTTCGGTTTCGAAATCAGGTGGATTTATATTTCTTGCAACCATGATATTTCATGAATTTTTGTGCTTTTTCTCTCGGTGTTGGCATGTCAGTTTTGAGAATGATGTAGCGCATCAATTGCTTTAAAAACCAATTTCCACGCGGAGTAATTTCAACATCGCCATAAACCTGTAAGATTGCATCAGTGTTATGCCGGAGCATTTGGTTCAGGTTCATTTTTCCCCATAGAGGTTGTGTTTGCGGAGTGAGTTTATTAATGCGGGAAAGGATTGCTTCTTTCGCCTCCGGTTGCAGAAGATTTTTTCTCATTGAAATGTTTTTATAAATGTAGAAAAGAAATTTTATTTTTCATAAAACCCCACTGAACCTCCTACCCAATTCTTATTGAGATTATATTTTACTCCAATCATTTCGCCTTTGCTTAACCGCGCCATATTAATTATTAATTGTGGTTTGGGTGTTTTAGGCTCCCATATATATAACATGCGCACTTCCACTTTCACAGGTTCATTGGGTGAGTGAAGCACCGGTTCGTATTTTACTTTTTTCTGGAGCATGAAATTTTCGGGGTCTTTTATTTCATCCAAATCTTTTTTGGTGACGTGAAATTTAATTCCGCTTCCTGAAAAAGAGAACAATGGCTTCAATACATAATTTTCAAGGTCAGCGGGAATCGTTTTTAATTCATTCAGAAAATAGCTTTCCGGAATATACTTACTTTTTAAAAGCGGCATTAAATATTTGCTGATCCGGTAAAACCAATTGGGATGACCAGCCCATTCAACAGTTACATCATCTGTCATATTAAAATTTAATTTCAGATCAGTGCGTTTTAACAGCTCGTCAAAAATTACACGGTTGTAAATGCGATGCACAGGAATTATTTTTCCATTGTTGACATAAAAAAGTTTATTGTCTTCTTTAATAATATCGCTGATGCAAACCGCCTTTACGCCAAGCATTTGTTCGGTAATTAAAAAATCAATCCGTGTATTTTGCTTCTTAGGTTCAATTTCAAGCAGGATTACATATTGCGCTTCGTGATGACCAAGGATATTTTTTTTCAAAAGTTTGACATAACTCTCCTCGTTCAAATCTGAAAACAGGTGATCATAATTATCAGGTGCATAAAAATGCTGGCGGTATTTTCCGGCTAAATAATGTTGCCATCCGAACAAAGAAGGGAATCCTTGGAGTTCGATCAGTTGCGGATTGATTTCTCCATTATCATCTTTACACACTCCGAAATCAATAGCAAGAAATAAAGTGTGATCATTTTCATTTGGAACGTTGAGATGAGGCGGAATGGCTTTCTCAGAAATTTTTTTGAAATCATCGCGTGTGAGAAAAGCAATTATTTCATCGCAGGCTTCAAGGATTTTATTTTTAAATTCTTTGGGAATAAAAACCGGTGACTCAGCTACACGAAACGGAATCGGGTAATTAAATTCAGCATTCATATCAGTAAGAAACGTTTTGTATTTCTCCTCTGTGAAAATGCTGTTGTATTTTTTTCTAATGTCAGGAACCATCTGGAAGGTTAATATTCAATATTCAATATCCAATGTTCAATATTCAATCCCGATGAATCGGGACAAGTTGTTCAATCAATGATGTGAGCAAAGCAATATTGCTAAATATTTAACGAGGATAAAAGTAAGAAAACTCACACAAAGATTTCAGTGTTCCGAAAATTAAAATCTGTAGTTTTATACAATCCCTCTTAACTCTTTTGCGGCATTTTTTAAAAACTCAGGGATAACAGTATGGTGAGTCAGAAAAATTTTGTCTTTATCATTTAAATGGCCGATCATATCATAATACTTTTGTTCCCCGTGATTTTCGATAATTTGTTTCTTTTTATCCTCGCGCTTGAAATAAAAATCCATTCCCACCACATCTGCTTCGGGATGAAACTGCGTACCGAAAATTTCATTTGAAAAACGTATTGCCATCACCGCTCGTTCAAGATTTACATGAGGACGCATTTTTTCCAGCGCTAAAACTTCCGCCCCGATTTCTTTTATTCGTTTTTCATTAGGCTGTATTACCTGCCAGTCGCGTGAGTCCACAGCATAAAAAGGTTCAGGAAGATTTTTTAAAATCGAATCGTTTTTACCTTCCTCAGTTATATGAACAGGAAAAATTCCAAATGCTGTTGATTTTCTCTTGGTAACTTCAGCAATTTTCAGATGGTGGGATAACACCTGGAAGGAATGACAAATAAAGAAAGCAAACTTTTTTTCTTTTTTATCATTCACATTATTATCAAAAATCTTATCAGCCAGTTCGAGGTAATTTTTTTCCCACAGCCCTTCATCATTCAGAGGATCACCGGGACCACCGGTTGAAATATAAATATCATAATCCAACGAGGGAATTTCATTTTTTGAACGCGCATCGTAAACATGCCACGTCATTGGATAAATTTGTTCATCCACAATACTTTTAATACAACGCATTCCCTGGTTGGGATGGTTGCAGTACAAATCGAGAATGGCGATTTTAATCGGATTCAAAATGGAAGTTGGGAATTGGAAATCGGATAGTATAAAACGTTTGCAAAATTAAACTTATAAACGTCAAGAAATGTTTCATCAATTTATTTCAATCCCGAATTTGTTTCTTCGATTATGTAATCAACAACTTTTTTAAGATCGTTTGTTTTTTTATATACTTCAAGCTGGCGATCAGCACCAGTGCCGCGTTTAAGCATTTCAAGAATATATTTAATTTCATGACGGCTGCCTAAACCGTCCACCACATCATTTACAAATTCCAATAATTCGAGAATAAGAACAGGAGTGGAAACTTCTTCTTCTTTGCCAAAATCAATAAGTTTTCCGCTGATTCCGTATCTGGCAGCGCGCCATTTGTTTTCCATAATCAACGCCCTGCCGTAATGACGAAAATCAAGATTGCGTTCCATAAGCTTTACCAGCTTGGCAATAATTGCCTGCATAAGCGCAGCCAATGCAATGGTTTCATCAATACGCATCGGCACATCGCAAATCCGGAATTCAATGGTGTTGAAGAAAGGATGCAACCGTACATCGTACCATATTTTTTTTCCGTTGTCAATACATTTTGTTTTTACAAGCAGGTTGATGTAACGGTCATATTCAGTAGCGCTTGAAAACTCATCAGGGATTCCGGTGCGCGGAAATTTGTCGAACACCTTTACGCGATATGATTTGAACCCGGTGTTTCGTCCCAGCCAGAAGGGTGAATTGGTTGACAATGCAAAAATGTGCGGAAGAAAATAACGTGCTGAGTTCATTAACTGCATTCCCTGTTCGCGGTTTTCAATTCCAACATGCACATGCAATCCGAAAATAAGATTAGAGCGTGCGGCATCTTGCATTTCATTTACAATTTCATGATAGCGCGGTTGATCGGTTATGAGCTGATCCTGCCAGCGCGAAAACGGGTGTGTACCTGCTGCGGCTATGCGAAGTCCTTTTTTAGCAGCCAGTTTAGCCACCATTTTGCGCAAGTGTGTAACTTCCCTTCTCGCTTCAGTAACATTGTGGCAGATATTGGTTCCTACTTCCACCATAGACTGATGCATTTCGGCTTTTACCTGTTCTTTAAGAGTTACTTTTCCTTCTTCCACAATTTCGTGCATGTGCGAACGCAACTCACGGGTCACCGGATCAATGACCTGGAATTCCTCTTCGATGCCGAGCGTGAAGAGTTTTTTTTCGTGTGGTTTTTTCTTACCAGGCAATTTTATTGAATCGGACATGGATTTTTTTCTTTACGGTTTAAAAGTAGAAAAATAATTTAAAACGGTTGAATGGTTTATCTTTTAAAGAGGAAATTAATTAATTCCGAAGCCGTTTTTTTATTATTTAAAAAAGGAAAAGTTAAATTTAAATCCATCCGGGGTTTGCTGAAATTAATCCCTTTTGCTGTAGAATTATAAAAAGAATAATCATCAGTACAAAAGCAATTGCAAAACTTATGGTAAGTTTTTTATATGTTTCTGCATTCCTGCGCATTTTGGAGTAGCGATAAATATTGTAAACAGCTTTTTCAGCCCTGTAAAAAGCGCTTTCGCCTTTAACTATATAATCAAACGCCCCATATTTCATTACATCTACAGCTACCTGAATTTTATCCTGGCGCGAAAGCATTACTATATCCGTATGGGGAGCAATTTTTTTTATTTCGACCAATGCATCCAAACCATCCATGGCATCCTTTACAACACTATTCAGATAAAAATCCAGAAAAACAATGTCAGGGTTTTCGTTTGTTTTTGTTATATAGCTGATGCAATCTTCACCGGTTCCGAAATCTTTAATTTCAAAATCAGACATTTTTGAAAGATGGTCACGAAGCATTTGAAGATGCATCGGATCGTCTTCAACAATAAAAATTAATATGTTTTTAGCTGACATTAACTATTCAGTATTTTGGAATTAAGAATTGAAGATTAATGCTTCTGAATTCAAGCTGCCAACCGTTAATTTTTACATCCATCCCGGGGCATTGCTGATCAATCCTTTTTGCTGCATATAAATAAATACTGCAATCATAAGTGCAAAAGCTATGGCAAAACTAATGGTGAGCTTTTTATACATATTGGCATTTTTACGCAGTTTGGAATAGCGATAAATATTGTAAACTGTTTTTTCAGCACGGTAAAAAGCACTTTCTCCTTTTACAATATAATCGAATGCACCGTATTTCATTACCTCCACTGCCACCTGAATTTTATCTTGTCCTGAAAGCATGACAACATCAGTATGAGGGGCGATTTTTTTTAATTCGACCAATACATCTAATCCGTCCATTGCGTCTTTTACCACGCTGTTCAGATAATAATCGAGAAAAACAATCTCAGGTATTTCATTTTTTTCCTGAATGTGCTTAATACATTCTTCCCCGGTGCCGAAATCTTTTATATCGAAATCGGACATTTGTTCAAGATGATCGTGAAGCATTTGCAAATGCATCGGATCATCTTCAACGATAAGTATGGTGGTTTTTTTATTTGCCATAGTAAGCAAAATTTGGAATGATAGATGAGATTAGTAAGGTCAAAAATAAAAACAGTTTTAAGATTTAATACCAGGACATTCAAAAATGTTATCAAGACACTATTGTGAAGCCTTTTCTAATTCGGGATACGCTTCAGCAAGAATATTTTTGAGTGTTGTGATTCGTTCGGAAATATTTTCAAGGTTTGTTTTTTCAGAGGCATCTCTTTCAATGTTTTTAATCAATTCTTCGGCTGATTTGATGCCCATGTATGAAATTTGCGGCTTCAGTGAATGGGCCGAACTTTTAAGATTAGCCCAATCTTCCTTTTTTAAATTTTCTTCCATTGATCCCATCAGAGTGGGAGCATTTTGAAGAAACATTTTAATATACTTGGAATTTTTGTCACGGTTTCCACCGGTAAATGAATTGAGAAAGGTAAGGTCAACTATATCGGACATATATGTTTGTGATTGGCAGAACTTGATTACTGATAATTGATTCAATCTTTTTTCAACAAGAGGTTGCTGATTTTAATAAATAAATCTTCGGGGTCAAATGGTTTTGCAATGTAGGAATTCATTCCCGAATCAAAACATTTTTCTATTTCTTCTTTAATTACATTAGCCGTCATTGCCATGATGGGAATATTTTTTTTGGGAGCATCAAAATTATTCCTGATGAATTTTGTAGCTTCGTATCCATCCATTTCAGGCATTTGAATATCCATGATGACCATGTCGTATTCACCTTTCCGCAGCTTTTCCACTGCATCACGACCGTTAACTGCTATATCAAGATGAATTCCTTTGATAAGATCGAAAATTGTATCAGCCGCAACAATCTGGTTAAACGCATTATCCTCCACAAGGAGAATTCTTTTCTTTCGCAATTCATCAATAAGACCCGGATCAGGATTTTTTACTTTTTCTTTTTTCGTCATTTCCGAACCTATCTGGTAAGGAAGAATGAAACTGAAAGTAGAACCAACGCCCAATGTGCTTGTGACATGGATAGAGCCTGCCTGTAATTCCACCAATTGTTTGGAGATGGTTAATCCCAAACCGGTTCCCCCATATTTGCGCGTAGTATCGCTGCTTGCCTGGGTAAAGCTTTCAAAAATTTTCGGAACAATTTCTTCAGCTATGCCAATGCCTGTATCAGTAACAGAAAATTCAATGAGTACATTTTTATTTTCTTCTTTCAGCTTTTTGCATTGAACGGTAATGCTTCCTTTTTCAGTAAATTTAATTGCATTGCCTGCGAGGTTAAGCAGCACCTGGCTCAGCCGTACTGGATCGCCAATAATCATCGGGGGTAATGTCGGATCAATGTCTGTGATCATGTGCAGTCCTTTGTCTTCGGCTTTAAACTTTAATGTTGTTTGTGCTAAGTTCACAGTTTCAAACAACGAAAAATGAATGCTTTCAAAGCCAATCTTTCCTGCTTCAATTTTTGAGAGGTCAAGAATATCATTAATGATGACCAACAGGTTTTCAGAAGAATCTTTAATCGCATTAATATATTTCTGCTGCTGATCGTTCATATTTGTTTTGAGCAACAGGTTTGTCATTCCGATCACCACATTCATCGGTGTGCGTATTTCGTGGCTCATGTTGGCAAGAAACTGTTGTTCGAATTTCTTTGCTTCCTCTGCTTTCTGTTGAGCAATTTCCGCAATTCTTTTTTCTTCAATGGTTTTTACTAATTGATGCTTAGCTTCAATTCCCTGCTTGATGACATTTATTTCAAACAGCGTTTTATTAATAGTAGTCTCCAGGTCATTAAAATCTATGGGTTTGGTGAGAAAATCAAAAGCTCCGCGGTTCATGGCAGTGCGGATGTTTTCCATATCTCCATAAGCTGAAACCACTACCGCTTTGTAATGAATTTCTTTTTCTTTTATTTTAGAAAGCAATGTGAGTCCGTCCATTACCGGCATGTTGATGTCAGTAAGCACCATATCAAGGTCTTTATTATTATCAAGTTTTTGAAGGGCTTCCACACCGTTGCTGGCAAATTCAAACTGCAACTCATTACTCCGTATGCGGTGACGAAATTTTTGCCGTATCAACAGCTCAAGATCGGCCTCATCGTCCACTACTAAAATTTTACTGGCATTCATTTGGGGAACTAATTACTTCCTGCTACTTTAAGGTTGTTTTGTTGTTTGATCCTTTTCAGAAACTATATTGTTTTAATGAGTAAAGATAAGAAATCGTTTAAATAACCTTCAAAATTAACATTAAACTTCATTGCTTTAGATAATAACAAGGCTTTTTAAGTAATCAACTGACACCGGATATTTTTTCTTTCAATAATTTAAAATCAATCGGTTTGGTCAGAAACTCATCAGCGCCAAAGCTCATTGCTTTTTCATAATTGGAATGATCGCCATAAGCGGTTACCATCATGACACGAAGCTGGGGGAATTTCTCTTTCGTTTGACGAAGCAATTCCAGGCCTGTCATGCCCGGCATATTAATATCAGACAGTACCAATACGAGGTCAAACGGTTCCAATGTTGACATGTAACGAAGAGCCTCTTCACCTGAAAAGGCAAAATGAAATTCTAATTCGTGATCGCGAATATCTTTTCTGAACTTCTGAACGAAGAGCGGTTCTACATCCGTTTCATCGTCCACTACTAAAATTTTGAGCATAGTCATATTTTGAAATCGCTCTAAAAGTAGAAAAAAATATTAAATTGAGAAAGAAACCAAGAGATTAGAAAAAAAACAGAAGGGGAGAAAAGAGAAAATGAGAAAGTGAGAAAGGGGCACAAGCGCATCCTCCCTCACTTTCTCATGGTCATTATTTTTTTCCTTTTATAGCATTTGCCAGGTCTTCGATGTTGCTCTTGGTGATGCTCATTCCGCTCATCTGGTAATCAAAATAAACTACCTCACCATTGGACGGGTCAAAAACAAACATGGATTTATTGAGGGTAATGGTTGGCTGGAAATAATAATAATCCGTACTTTTTTCTTTTATCACCTGCTCGATTTTTGCCTTATCGCAAATTTCAAATTTGTTGGGATAGATTCCGGCAATATCGCTTTTGGTTAATTTCTTTCCAAGCGTTTCTTCGCAAAACAATAATGTGCGGTCTTTAATATTTTTTGTTTTGGCATTATAAAGTTCCTGTAATCCGTCAACTATTTTCTTAGAGTTTCCGCGTATATCATTTTTCTGAACCAGTTCCATTGCCTGTATCATTGATTCAATCATGTTGCGCACACGATAAGAACAATCCGTATGTTTCATCTCATTCTGCCAGTGATTGATAGGGCAATAGGCCAGCATATCATCATACACATAATTTGAAATCTTCTTCTCTCCACCGTTAAAAAGGGCAAGGTAATGATACCCGTGTGAATCAGGGCCAATGGTTATGGGAACAATAAAAGAAGAAGACTTGTCACTTATCTTCTTTTTGAAAGCAGCATCATTCAGGACATCTGAAGGGGTTATCTTCCACAGGTCTTTCATAGCTGCAGCCATTTCACTGTCGAATTTGGCATCTCCTGTTTGAACATAATATGTTTTGGATGCTTTGAACCGAGCATAATCATCGCTTTTATAATCAACGGCTGATAATTGCGCAAAGCAATTAGCGGTGAATGCAGAAATAACTAACGTTGCAAAAATTTTTCGTTTTAACATGAGTTTCGTTTTTTTAAGTGGATTGATTCATTAATTGTATTTTCGCGTGCTTAAATAAGCCTCCCAAAAGGGGCGGCAATATTAGTCAAATATTTAAAAAGAAAAAATCAAATTAAATTTATTCCCGAAAAATACATGTTGAAAAGACTAACGTTTGCATTGATGGTGCTTTGTTGTACACGGGTTGTATCCCAAAATGCTTTCAGTATTATTAAAACTCTTCCAACGGGAGCGGATGTATTGGATGATGAGAAAAATAAATTAGGCGAAACTCCTTTTGATTTGGGTAAGCTGAAAAAAGGAATTCATAAAATACAAATTTCAAAAGAAGGCTATGAAAAGGTAGCGATTACTTTTCCCGAAAAGGAAAAAAACGGGTATTCATTTCCGTCATCTGTCGAAACCTGTTCTTCATGTGTGATGGATTTTGAAACCACTGATGTTAAAAATCAATACAACGGAACGCTGCGCCTGAGGAAGAAGTTTAAAGAATATGATAAAATAATTATGGTTGCCATTGATACTCCCAAAATTGATATAGATGATAAAATGGAATTGGGAAGGGTGAACGGCAGTAAAAAAGAGCTTAAAGATAAAGACATTCACATGCTGCTCGGTTACCCTGAAAATATGGAACTGCAACTGATCAATTCATTCAAAGATTCGTATCTTGATGCTTCTTTTCTTTCTTCAAAAGGCAAAGACAAGGCTACGCTTTACAAGCCAAAAATTATTTTAACGCCTGTTGTTAAAAAAATAAATTTCACATTGAAAGGAAAGCTGCTGCGCGATTATACGGGTCCGTGTACAATGGAATGCACCTGGAAAATTTCGGATTTGTCTGATACAAAAAAAGTGTGGGCGCAACTGCCTGTAAAAACTTCCATTTACCGCAGCGGTGATAATTATGAATTAGTCCTCCACCAGTTGCTTGCCGAATCGGAACGCGACCTGTTGGAAAACGATACGCTGTTTGATTTCCTTTCAGGTATTGAAAAAAAATATCTTGCTAAATCGAAAGGCGATGTGTTTAAGCTTAAATTGCCCAAACATGTTTCTTATTCCGGCACACGTGAAATGCTGAAAGATATTACATCCTCAGTGGTCACGGTGCAAACTGATGATGGTTTTGGAAGCGGAGTAATTATTACTTCCGATGGCTATATCATTACTAATTATCATGTAATAGAAGGAGAAAAATCAGTATTGGTAAAGTTGGGCAAAGAACAGAAAATAAAAGCCGAAATAATTAAGGTGAATAAAGATTATGACCTTGCCATGATAAAAATAAATCAGGCGGGTTTGAAAGCGCTTTCTATTGCCAACAGTGACAGCACCGGAACAGGCGATGAAATTTTTGCTGCCGGTACCCCACTCGATAAATCACTGGGGCAAACCGTTACACGCGGCATTATCAGCGGCTACAGGGAATGGAACGGAGTTAATTTTATTCAAACTGATGTTAGCATCAATGCCGGAAACAGCGGAGGGCCGCTGCTGAATCAGAAGGGTGAAATTATCGGCATTACCACTATGAAAGCTTTCGGCAGGGGAATTGAGGGAATCGGATTTGGCATTCCGTCAAATGTGGTGCTCGAAATGATGAATATTAAGTTTGATTAATGATGAAACAAAAAAAAGTGGGAAAGTGAGAAGGTGAGACATGGAGTTTTTATTCAAGTAGTTCTGAATGATTTTCTCACTATCTTCGTACCCTTTTCTAGGGCGAAAGCTGAAAAGCCCTGCTTGCGCAAGCAGATTAAAAGAGTAAGCAATAAAACCATTCCCGTCCACCACGGGAGCAAACAAACAAAATAAACAATGAAAAAAATTACTTTAGTTTTTTCGGCTGTGCTGATTGCATGTGTGTCGTACAGTCAGAATCTGAAACCGGTTGCTCAAAAAATCTTTGAAAGAAATGCACAGCGCGCAACTTTTAACCATGCACAATTATTTGAAATTACTCAGTCAACCATTCAGCGAAGTGCAGAAATGGAAGCTGCTGTCGGCAAATCCACTGTTTTTGAATTTGAGCAAGACAGGGTGAATGAAATTTTAGCATCCAAGCCTGAGAATTTGAATTTAACTATTCCAACCAATTCAGGAAATAATATGGAACTGGAACTTTACAAAGCCACTATTTTCACTCCTGATTTCACAGTGGTGACAAGCGGCAGCAATGGTGAAGCGGTTCCTTATGACAGAGGCGCTTATTATTGGGGAATCATTAAAGGAGATAATGCATCTCTTGTTTCCATCAGCATTTTCAATGATGAAATAATGGGGATCATTTCTTCTCCGTCCATCGGAAACATGGTGCTTGGCAAAATTGAACACGATGCTACCAACAGACACATCTTATATAACGAGCGCGATCTGAAAGCGGCTCCCCAAACAGTATGCTACACTGAAGATGACGGTGGCTCTTATACAGCAAAAGAATTGCAGCAAAATTCTTCAATGAGAACTGCTGCAAACTGTATCCGCATTTATTGGGAAGTTAATTTTGATATTTACCAGAATAAAGGAAGCGTTAGCGCTGCTACAAATTATGTAACAGGATTATTCAGCCAAAGCGCTATTATATATACGAACGATGCTATACCTGTTTCACTTTCACAGGTTCTCGTCTGGAATACTACCAGTCCATATACTTCCACAAGCACTTCCGGTTTACTGAGTCAATTTCAGAGCACCAGGAATTCTTTCAATGGCGAGCTTGGAAATTTATTAGGTTATGCAGGAGGCGGAGGAGTGGCAGCAGGATTCAGCGGGCTGTGCAATGGAAACCTTGATAACAGCCAATGTTATAGCGGCATACAATCTTCTTACAACAATGTTCCAACCTATTCCTGGTCAGTGATGGTAGTAACACATGAACAGGGTCACCTTATGGGCTCGCGCCACACGCATGCCTGTGTGTGGAACGGTAACAATACAGCTATTGATAATTGCGGCCCCACAGCCGGTTATGGTTACGAAGGCAGTTGCAGCGGGGCGCCAACTCCAACCAATGGCGGAACTATTATGAGCTATTGTCATCTTAATGTGGGAATAAATTTTTCAAATGGTTTTGGCACACAGCCGAAAAATGTTATTCTGAATAATTTTAATAATGCTACCTGTCTTTCTTCCTGTTCCGGTGGAGGCTGCGGCACTCCGGGCGGATTGAGCGCATCGGCAATTACTGTTTCATCGGCAACCGTTACCTGGAGCTTAGTGGGAGGAGCGCTGACTTATAATGTGCAGTATAAAAAATCGGCTCTCACTACGTGGGCTACCGTAACGGGCATCACCGGAACATCAACTTCTCTTACCGGTCTTACTGACGGAACGGCTTATGATTATCAGGTACAGGCTGTATGTTCATCGGCTACCGGAACATATTCCACAATTGGAAATTTCTCCACTATTGCTATTTGTAATGACACGCATGAGCCGAATAATACCAAACCCGCTGCATCTTCCCTTGTGATCAATACAAATACTGCAGGTTTGATATCACCTTCGGGCGATGCAGACTTTTTCGTCTTTGCTAATACGGCTTCTCAGAAAAACATTATGGTAACTCTTACCGGTTTACCGGCCGATTACGACATGAAGCTGATTCGTAAAAGTGCTACTTTAGGCGCTTCGCAAAGCGGGGGCACTACCTCAGAAACCATTGTTTACAATGCCTCTGTGGTGGGCAATTATGTTATTAAAATTTACGGATCAGGAGGCGCAAACAATCCTACTGCCTGTTATACATTGAAGGCTGAAATCAGCGGCACTCCTTTCAGAGCCGCAGCATCTGATAATACTACTTCAAAAGCGGATGCAGACGGAACTGAACTTTCGATTTACCCGAATCCGGCAAATGATTTGTTGGTTATAAATTATCCGTCATTGAGCAATAGAACATGCGAACTGCAGGTTTTTGATGTGATGGGAAAAGAAGTTTTTCAAGCC
>JBDSOU010000141.1:0-6573 GCA_039914625.1 Bacteroidia bacterium
TCTTTTCTCCTGTTCAAAATTATAGTGCCTGCACTCTTTTTGTTTACTATTGCCAGGCATGCCATTTATTTAAATACATCATCATCAGAACTCGGTGATGTATTTCGAAAAAATAAAAATGTGTTGCAGGGTTTTTCTAAAATATACATCATAGACATTCCCTCCCAGTCATTTTTTCTTTATCTGAAATGGAATTTTCAGGAAATCACAACCTCTCCTGACAGTTCGCGAAATAGAATACCGGGATCAGCCGGTTTGTTTTGTATTAACCGCCAACATACCTCTGAATTTCATTTTAAACCTCTTGATTGTTTTGACCAAAGTTGTTTAGCGGTGATAAAGTGATTCCGCTAAATTGCTGCATTTTCGCCTCAGTTTGTGTCCCAACAAACTGATTTTTCTAATTCAAAAGCAATTTTATTTCTCCATCCCGCGAAAATCAAGAAAGCCAGCATTACATAGCGAGTAAAAAAATCAAAATCTAATTATAGTTTCTTTATATCGGCACTTTCTCAAGCTCCACCTGTACTTTCAATTTCTTTCCCCGTTTTGCCTCCAGTGTCATCTCAGCACTTTTATATTCCGGTATCTCAAAAGTTACAAAATACAACTCAGGCGAAATTTGTAAATCCGCTTCCCCTGCTATATCCGCATATTGGTTCACCACCTTGGCAGAATCTTTCACTGCCACCGCTGTAACCTTAGTTCCAGGTAATGGTGTCAAACTTGTCTTTTCCAAAATCATAAAATCCATCTCCGTCCTGAAAGTCCCTGCATTATTCACCTGGAAAGACGCCATTAACATATTAAAAAATTGCGGTGCTGTATCCTTAAACTGTGCGCACCCTTTTTTCATTTGCATCCTTATAATAGTTCTCCCCTTTTTAATATCCGCTTTTATAGCAGCCGTAGCCAGTTTTTTAGCAATAATACCTTCTTTCACAGTAGGTATAGAAACTTCAAATGTGTCTATGCTCGCCAGATAACTGTCAACGTCAGCAATAACAAGAGCGTATGGCCCCAATTCTGAAATCAGCTCACGTCCAGTAGTTTCAATAATACGCGCCCTTTGCACGCATAGCTCTTCGCTTCCGCGAAGCAGTCGGCTTTCCTGTATATTTACCTTATTATAAAGAATAATATCCTGCGGGTCTTGTGCCATAGCAAATGTTTGCACAGCATTGCGCACTTTAAACGCTTTATCAGCCATATCCTTTTGCAAAGCCTTTTTAAATTCACGCAATCCATCAATATTAATTTGCTGGATCATCATATTTTCTTTTAGGTCTTCAACGACCGGGCGCCATTTATTTACAATAGCAGTAAAGGGAGCCGAAGTTTCCCACACCAAAATAAATTTTCCTAATTGCAATTCTGTTACATCAAATTGATTGGCAATTGCCACTTCATGTTTGTTCATAGAAATGTCCTCCTTTTTAATTATTAGTTTAATTATTAGAATTAATATTCAGATAAATTAAGTGCGTAAACGCAAACGGTTTCAAAAGGTTTCCATTTGAGATAAATAGTTACATGCATTGCCGGAATAACTGCTTGATTCCACAGAAAAACAGCTTTAACCAACAGGACATCTGCTTTAACATATAGAAAAACAACTTTAACTGCCACGGCAACTACTTGAATTCACAGGAAAACAACTTTAACTGACAACACAAGTACTTTAACACGAAGGAAAACCGCTTTAATTGTTAGAACGACAACTTTAATCCACAAGAAAACAACGTTAACGGATAGAGCAACTGCTTTAATTTGGAAAAAAACAACTTTAACGATCTGCCGAACCAGATTTGTCTTCACAAACCGACTTAATTCTATTTCAAAGTATCTGCATCAAACAAAAATGGGAGTAATGACTTTACATTTTCGCCAACTATGATTTTTTTGTGGGCATCAATCATAATAAACCGGATATTTTGTTTATGCAATTGCTCGTATTCGGCCATTACCTGCCGGCAGGCTCCGCAGGGGCTTGCAGGGCGCGGTGCAGTTTCGAAATTTTTAATTGCGGCAACTGCAATCGATTTTATTTTTATCCCGGGATGCTGTGCACCTGTGGCAAATAATGCCACACGCTCGGCACACAAGCCTGAAGGATATGCGGCATTTTCCTGGTTGCTGCCTTTTACAATAGTTCCGTTTGCAAGCAGCACAGCAGCTCCTACTTTAAAACCGGAGTAGGGAGCGTAAGCAGATTTAGTTGCAGCGATAGCTTCGTTTAAAAGATTGCTGTCTTCCGAATTCAGTTCTTTTATATTTTCGTAGTGCTCAAAAGAAATGTTGACATCTTTTTTTTGCATAATTTTCTATTTTCCAATTTCCAATTTCCAACATCCGTTTTACAAAGTACTAGAAAATTTTTAACTTGCGCATGATAAAAGAAATTAAACCATTAAAAATATCCGGAGTCAAAACGCAAACTCAAATCCTATGAGCCGTAAACTTTATTTACTTGCTGTATTTATGTTTCCAACATTTCTTTCCAAAGCCCAAAGCACCGATGGTGATTCATTGTTTAACACTTCGGTAATTCATACCGTTAATTTTTATTTTACGCAGCCATCGTTCTGGGATTCGCTTACTGCTTATTATGCATTGGATAAGCCGATGTCCGGCAGTGTTGAAATTGACGGTCAGCTGATGGATACTGTCGGAATTCAGCTGAAAGGAAATTCTTCTTACAACTCCATGCCGGGTGTAAAAAAATCTTTTAAAATTTCCTTTGACGAATTTGTTAATCAAAAATTTGATGGTTTGAAAACTGTAAATCTGAACAACGGTTTTAAAGATCCTTCCTTCATGAGAGAAAAATTAATGTGCGATTTTTTGAATGAACATACCATCTCTGCACCGCGCTGCACTTATGCAGACGTGTTTATCAACGGAACGCACTGGGGTTTTTATATGATGGTAGAGCAGGTGAATAAAACTTTTTTAACAGACCGTTTCGGAAATAATGATGGCAATCTTTTTAAAGGCGATCCGCATGGAGATTTGAAATATCATGGCACGCTGCAGTCGGCCTACTACAACGATTATGAATTAAAAACCAATGAAACCATTAATGACTGGAGCGACCTTGTACATATTACGGACAGAATCAATAACCCTTCCCCTGCAGAATTTTATGATTCGATAGAAAGCGTGATGGTGAGCGATCTTGCCATCAAAGCGTGGGCGGCAAATAATCTTTTTGTGAACCTTGATTCTTACCTCGGTTCGGGACATAATTTTTATGTGTATGATGATTTTCTCACCAATAAGTTTGAATGGATTACGTGGGATGTAAATGAATCATTCGGAAATTTTAACATGGGAATCCGGATTTCACAAATTAAAACGCTGGATGTACATTTTATTTCACAGCCTTCGATGAACCGCCCTTTGCAGAACAGGATGATGCAGAACACAACGTATAATACTTCTTACCTCGATTATTTATGTCAATGGATTCAAAATGATTTCAGCCTTTCGGCTCTTGAACCGAAAGTTGACAGCATTGCAAATGTGATACGTCCGTTTGTTTATGCTGATCCGAACAAACAATTTACGAATGCGAACTTTGATTTTAATATTGATAACGATATGGGAAATATTCCTGGTATCAAAGATTTCATTACCACACGAAGAACAAGCGTAAGCTCACAGTTGATTCAAAACGGGTGCATCGGAGTGGGAGTGAATGAAATCCAGGAAGAGAATTCTTTCGGCATTTATCCGAATCCGATTGATGAGGCAACAATAATAATGGGAAATGCAGAATTAAGAATTAAGCATGCAGAATTAACAATACATGATTTGATAGGGCAGGAAGTTTTGACAGATAAAATCAGTTCTTTTCCACATCTTTTTTTGAGAGGCAATTTAAAAGGCGGAATTTATTTTTACCAGGTTAAAAGCGAGGGGCAAAGTTTGTATTCAGGAAAAATGATTGTGAGATAACGTCAAACTTCCGGCTTTTTTTACTGAATTTTGCTGACAAATGGAATGCAGGATAATCTTGCAGTAACATTCAGTAGATGTCGCAACCAAACTTACCCAACTTTATTATTGCAGGAGTTAATAAAGCTGGAACTACTTCTGTTTTCCAGTACCTGAATGGGCATCCGCAGGTATGCTGTTCGCGTGATAAGGAAACGGGATATTTTTTACCGCTTCGTTATGGAGAGCAGCTTGAACCCATCCGTGTTTACAACGAACAGTTTCTGAATTTCAAAAATGAAAAAATTGTTACCGAAGCTACACCGGGATATTTTTACGGAGGCAATAAGCTTGCACAAGGCATTAAGGCAACGGTGCAAAAAGATTGTAAGGTGCTGATAATTTTACGCGAGCCGGTGACCCGTCTGATTTCGTTTTACCGTGCCAAGAAAAAAAACTTGGAGCTTGAAGCTGCCATGGATTTTAAAAAATATATTGACACATGCACACAAATGAATGACCGTGATATAGCTCTGAGAGCGAATAATAAATTCACAGGGATCAGCAGCGGTTTTTACAGCAATCATATCAAAGACTGGTTTGATGTGTTCGGGGATAACCTGAAAGTGGTTTTTTATGATGCACTTAGCGCTGACCCGAAAAAATTTATGACGGAACTTTGTAAATGGCTGGAAATTGATGTCGGTTATTTTGACACCTTTAATTTTGAAATTGAAAATAAAACTTATGCGTTTAAGAACAGGTTTATTCAGAACATGGCGATCACTGTGAACCGCGGAGCAGCGCGTTTCTGGAGAAAAAATCCATCGGTTAAAAAATGGATACGTAAGCAATATTTTAAAGTGAATAAATCGGATGTGAAAGAAGACTATGACGAAGAAACCATGAATGCTGTTTTTGCTTTGTATGCACCCTATAATTTAAAATTGAAACATTTTCTCATTGAAAAAGGTATTACTATAATACCTGAGTGGTTGAATAAATAATTTTTCAATTTTCAATTTTCAATTTCCAATATCAAATATCAATTTCAATTTGGACACATTCAATGATTGCCCAGTTAAATAAAGAATATATCAGTACACGCCCGACAAAATTATTTTCGCGGCTGGTGTCTTATTTTTTTTTTGAAGGCCGCCCTCTTACAACAAAAGGAAGCTGGATCAACCCGTTTTTATTTTTTGGTTACCACATTATTTCTTTTCTGCCACAAGCAAAAAAAGTTGAGTCGCCTATTTTTATTATCGGTACGGGACGAAGCGGATCCACTTTGCTCGGTATGTTGCTATCAATGCACAAGCGCGTTGGATTTCTGAATGAACCCAAAGCACCCTGGCATTTTGCATATAATAAAGAAGACATTATCGGAAGCTATTCTACCGGTGAGGCGAATTACAAATTAGATGAAACGCATGTTACAAAGAAGTCAGCATTGCTGATGAAAAAATTATACGGGTTTTATCTCGCCACCATATTTTCAAAACGTGTATTGGATAAATATCCTGAATTAATTTTCAGGATTGAATTTGTAAAAAAAATATTTCCAGATGCAAAATTTCTTTTCCTGCAGCGGAACGGATATGATACATGTGCATCCACAGCACAGTGGATTGAAGACCATCGCATAAAAAATAACGATTCAACGGAAGACTGGTGGGGATTGAATAACAGGAAATGGAAACTGATGCTGGAACAAATTGTTCCTGCAAGCAAATTGTTAAGTCCGCATCTTGAAAAAATAAAATTGTTAAACAATCAGGTTGATATGGCAGCAGTTGAATGGATTGCTACTATGGAAGAGGGAATTTCATTTTTCAAAAAATATTCGGGAAACATTTTACCGGTTAAGTACGAGGAACTGACTGCAACTCCCGAAACTGTTTTACCAAAAATATTTTCTTTTTGTAATCTCGGTGACGATTCCAAATGCATTACATACGCGAAGCTCACTTTAAATAAGCAATCAAAAAAAAATAAAAATACTGTGATTGCTCCTTTTTTAGAAAACAGCATGAATTTATTAATGAAGGAATTGGGATATTAATTATCTTAGATTAAATGTGCCGGGGCTTTTAAGGCGTAAAGCAAAATGGCTGAATTTGGGTTACAACCATATCAGTTAGCCTGCAATTTGGTACTGGAATGTGAAAAGAAAACAGCATTTGCAGTTTATTCTAGGGTATAATCATTTCGAGGGGTGTTTCTTTTTTGAACCTGTCATTTGTGCCATTTGCAACATCATGTCTTTTTAAAAAGAAGCTGATAGCAGGCCCTGCCACAACAATTGTAACAAAAGTCATTAATACCAACCCGACAAAAATCTTTTCGTCAATTAATTTTGCCTGTAATGCGAGTGACCCAAGAACGATTTCCAGAGAACCTCTCGTGTTCATTGCAAAACCAACTGCAAAAGATTCGTTCCAGGAAAACCTGCACATTCTTGCTCCAAGTATTCCTCCGGCAAATTTTCCGATAAATGCAATGACAAGAATAAATAAACAAATTTGCCAATCGAAGTGTGCAATAAAGTTAACCCGCATTCCAAGAGAAACGAAAAAAAGAGGGGCTAAAATGAACGTAATAAAGTAGTGTAAAATTTCCCGGGCTTTTGAA
>JBDSOU010000047.1:0-15452 GCA_039914625.1 Bacteroidia bacterium
ACAAAATGAAATAAGCAGCCATTTCATTTCTTTACAAACTTGACTGATATAATTTCCTTCTCCGTCTGCAAAGCTATTAAGTACACTCCTGTAACAAAACGCTCTACATTGATTTCACCCGTTACATATCCTCTATTGTAAATTGGTGTGGCTTTTTCAAGTACTTTTTCTCCGAATGAATTGCGAATAGTAATTGCAGCATTCTTTCCTTTTACATTCTGAGCATTAAAATAAATAATCCTAGTGGCAGGATTCGGAGAAAGATAGAACATTGTGACCTTCTCTTTTGCAGAAAGGTTAAAAATGTTTGTAAGTGTATCGCATGGTGAACCAACAACCGGACCCAAAGAATAATTTGGATTATTTGGTAAGCCATAATAAGTTCTTTTGCCCCCAAGATAAAAACTAAAGGGCGTAAAGTTACATCCATTGCCAACCACATCAGCATCATTAATTACTCCTAAATTTTCATTGATATAATTTCGCATACTATCTGCATACGGATAGCTTAATACTGTTTGACTTATATAAGCTTGTGAATAATAAATTTTACCATCAGGTGCCAAGCGTAATGCACCGCAATCTACCGGAGGGTACATGGTAGAATCTAAAGTATCACAACTTAATGGAATATTGGTTGCTGTTAAATCGTATTGCAATAAATAATTATAATCTCCGAAGTTGCCGCCATAGGAAGTTCGACTTACGTAGAAAACATTTCCATTAGGAGAGTAGGCACCTTCCCAAAATATTCTGTCATAATTACTTGTTTGCTCAGAAAAAACAATTTTTGATTCAGTAATTGTACCAATGCATCTATCAAAATCATATTCACACATAAATCCAGCACCATTAATCATCATAAATTTGTTTAAGAAAGGGTGCCAGATAATTTTCTGAAAGTCCACATCTATTGCATTGCCCAAATCTTGTATTGTGGGCCCGTAAACGCTATCAGGGGTTACAAGATAAACAAAAAAGCGATTTGTTTGAAGTGTAGAAAATGTTGACCATTTACCAATCACCCACCAGTCTCTACCATTACCGTGCTTGACAGCAGTCAGGCAATCTCCATAAACATTGGCGTCAACTTGTATATTTTGCTGAACAATTGCACCAAGACCTCCGTTTTGGCTCATATCTATTATAGTAAAATACATACCCTGATTTGGGTTGGGTCCAACAGCATTTGAAAATAAATAATAAAGGGAATCCGAGCCGGGTTTGGGAAATAATGCCAACTCGCTGTACCATGCCTCTCCTGTAATAGAATCAGCGCCTGCCATTATGGAATGAGTAGAATTGAAAACCTTTGTTGAATAAAAACTATTAGGACCAAAATAAGGCATTGTGGCAGAGTAAAAAAGTAAGTTTCCATTGGCATCGGCAGTGCTCGCGCAACTGCCTCTGCTATCCATGCCTGAAATGATGGGCACCGGGTTATTGATATTATTAAAATCTATCCCCGCACTGTCTCCAAAACACCATATACTATTTCTATTTTGCCCAACTGAATAAATCGAACACATCAGGATTGAAAATAAGAGAGCAATTTTTTTCATGACTGAAAATAATAGAACTGTTCCGTTAATACGGAACAGTTCTTTGTAAAATTTATTTAATAATTACAAGCTTCGTTTCAGAAACAAGGCGAATTGCAGAAAAATGTTTCACTATATAAATTCCTTGCGGAAGGTTACTTCCATCAAAAGTAAAGCTGTTAATTTTTATTAAGTTTTAAATTGTTAGAGTGGGAGTTGAGTTTATTATTTTTAAGAGGATGTCATTTTAAAATTAAGATTATGTCGCTTCTTTCTTCAATTTTTATTTACAATGCTAAAAAAAATTTATTAATGCTCTTTACTTTTCTCATTTATATTTGTAATAATTTTAAAATCACCTATGCAATTATTTCTCTCGTTGGGGTTTGAGAATTGTTTTTCAGGTGAAATCAAAAACAACAGAACAAATGTAGATAATTAATTTATTAATAAAAGCCATTTTGAACGAATATTTATGAACATAATGCTTTAGTTTTAAAAATGTAAGTAACCATCGAAAAATTATGAAAGATTCAATGAGATTACACAGAAAAGGAAATTAACATTGCAATGTTAATAAAATGGAAATAAAAGATTGAAATTCAAAAAAAAGGCACTATACTTTTGGGGCATTATTTAATAAATACATATAACATTAAAATTTAAATCTTCTAAAAACAAAACAAAAAATTATGACTACAGCGCAATCAAACCGCGAACGAGCCGGTGATGCAGTGAAGACTGTATTTACCCAGAATTCTACTGTTTTTGAAAGCAGTGACAAGTTTAAGGAGTATGTTTTACGGCATACGAATAATATGAAAGATGTATGGAAGTGGCGGGATTTGCAGGAGGATGCATTAGATATTTTAGGGATTACCCGTGATAAGAAGGCTCTGAGAGGATTGATGGTAATAGACGGAGGGGTTATAATAGGCGCTATAAAGGCTTTGGCTGATGATGCAAAAAATGATGAACTTGCTGCAAGTGTTAACTATAGTGCATCCTTTTTGAAAAATTGTAAAGAGGGAAAATTTATAGCTGCGTGTACTAAGGTAAAAACCGTTTCGGAAGATAATGCAGCAGCATTAATTGCACATGGCATCAGTGCGCAAACACTCACGAATTGGAGCGCTGATATAGTGAGCTTTGAAAATATTAAGCCAAAGGGCAGGGCAAAGAAAACTACTATAGTAACTTATACCAAGAACTTAGCAGCTGCGGTGAAAAAGATGATGAAGGATATGAACGGGGTAATAAACGATAGCATTAAACAGTTTGCAGCAGCGGCACCGGATTTTGTAAATGCATTTAAGAATGGGAAAAAAGTTATAGATTATGGCAGCCCCGGTACAGGTGTCCTCGGACATGTAACGGATAAGAAAACAGAGCAGAAGCTGAAAAATATTGTAGTTGAGATTGTGGAGTTGGAGAGAATGACATCAACGAAAGCAAAAGGGTATTTTGAATTCCTGCATGTGCCGGATGGAAATTATACGCTGCGTTTCAGGGGACCGAATTATATTCCTACTGAAATCCCGGTACGGGTGAAAGAAGGGGCATTCAGCAGGGTTGATATGGCGATAGAGCATCAGCCGGTAACTGTGGGAGAGACTGCGTAGGGAGTCGGAAGATGGAAGTTGGAGGTTGGAGGTTGGCAGTTGACAATGGACAATGGACAATAGACAATTGTCCAGATGAGTTGGCGTAAGGGGATAAAATAAATTAAATGAATAAAAAACCTTCCGGGAAACGGGGAGGTTTTTTTTATTTGGAAAAAACCAGTAAACAGAACGCTGCATGGCCACGGGCTACTTTTTGAGGCACAAAAAACTTTATTTCATATCCTTATGATATTGACCTTTTCCATTTATTTTTTTTGTTTTTTCATTCTGCTTACTTGAATAAAATATTTCATTTCATCAGCTACATGCGCTTTTACAGATTCTTTAACAGAGGCAAGCTCAATAGTTTTGAACAATTTTTTTTCTTTGTAAGCAGCTATGCTTCACCGGGCAGGAGACCAAAAATACCAGATGAGAAACTGTATTTTTCTAAGGCATTTTGCATGTAAATAATTATAAATGCTTCTTTCAAAGGGCATAAAGACAACATCTTTGAAACCCTTACATACCAATACTTTCAAGAGATTTTACCTCTCAAACAATTGCTTTATTCTGCTTCGCCCGAGAACACCATTTTCGGCTGTGATAAAAACTATTTTTATTTAAATTTTTCTGTAGTAAAACCGTGTTTTTTGAGAGTGAAAAACACTGATTAGTGCAAAACTACATTGTTAAAAACTTCTTATTTTTCATTGGTGAAGTGTGCAATTATTGTCTTTAATTTGCCTCTCAAACAAATAAAAAATCAAAAATACAATGGCAAAAAAAGCAGCAAAAAAAGCAGCTCCTAAGAAAGCAGCGAAAAAAGCAGCTCCTAAAAAGAAGGCAGCAGCAAAAGCAAAAGTGAAAAGAAAACCAAACCCGGCTTTCATGAAACCCATGAACATTGGGGAGGCTTTACACCCGGTAATCGGCAGCAAATCAATGCCGCGTACTGAAGTGGTTAAAAAACTTTGGGAGTACATCAAGAAAAACAAACTTCAGGATGCCAAAGAAAGACGCAACATTAATGCTGATTCTCATCTTCAGAAAGTATTCGGAGGAAAGAAAACAGTTTCTATGTTTGAAATGACCAAGCTTGTAAACAAGCACCTTTCTTAATTTTTCAAACAACAAATGAAAAAGCGTTCTGCACTAGCAGGACGCTTTCATTTTTTACAGTAATTATTTTTCTTTTTGAAAACGCCCTATTGTGAAAACGAGGTTAAATACCCTGCTTGTTTTCAGTCAATAACCATTATTTACAGTAAACTGACACCCGCATATATTGCAGTAGCCTGAATTTTCTTATTTTGGCATCGGTTTTCAGGATTACAAAATTTAAAAATCAAAAAATCAATATGAAAAAAATATTTGCAATTGGAATATTTATTGGGGTTGCAGCACTGAGCTGTTATGCACAGGAAAAAAAAACAAATACGATTCCGTCCATAAATATTAAAAAACTGGATGGCTCTACGATGAATTCCGATAGTATAAGGAATGATGGAAAACCTTTAATCATCAGTTTTTGGGCAACATGGTGCAAGCCCTGCGTGATAGAGCTGAACACTTTAGAAGAAAATTATAAGGAATGGCAAAAAGAGACCGGGGTGAAAATAGTTGCACTTTCAATTGATGATACACGTACTTCACCCAGTGTAGGTCCTTTTATAAATGGTAAAGGATGGGACTATGAAGTGTATCTTGATCCATCCGGGGATTTCAAGCGTGCCATGAATGTAAACCTGGTTCCTCATACTTTTCTAATTAATGGCAACAGGGAAATTGTGGATCAGCATACATCTTTTTCGCCCGGTGACGAAGAGTTGCTATATGAAAAAATAAAAAGGGTTGCTGCCGGACAGCCACTCGAAAAATAATTGAACCCCTTCTATTCCTTATATAATAATAGCTAACCTAAATTTATAGTTGTGATAAAAAAACTTCCATTAAAAAAATCCTGCTTATTTATTATCCTGTTTTTTTTAATCAGCATCGCTAAAGCCCAGCAAGGGATTTCGGGCATTCATGGAAATTTTCAGACCGATATTCAGTACTATAATGCCGACTCTTCTATAAATGCGCCCCCGGTTCCTGAAAAAGTTCTGGCCAACAGTTTTCTTAATCTTGTTTATTCTTCAGATAAATTCAGCGCTGGAATACGTTATGAATCTTACCTGAATGCATTGCAGGGATTTGATCAACGGTATAAAGGAAACGCGTTTTTATTCCGTTATGCTTCTTATACCGCTGATGATCTTGAAGTAACGGCAGGAAACTTTTACGAACAGTTCGGTTTTGGATTAATTTTCAGAAGCTACCAGGAATGGGGTTTGGGTTATGACAATGCAATGGATGGTATTCGTGTACGTTATAATCCTCACAGCGGAATCTATCTTAAAGGATTTATTGCAAAACAGAGGTCATTTTTTGATTACGGGCCCGGATTGGTGCGCGGTGCTGACGGAGAATTTAATATCAATGACATTTTTAAATCGTTAGCAGAAAAGAAAACAAAAATAACTGTTGGTGGCAGCTTTGTAAGCAAGTTCCAGGAAGACAATGATCCGGTTTATAAATTGCCGGAAAATGTTTCGGCTTTCGCAGGAAGGCTGAATCTTTCAAGGGGTAATTTCAGCCTTGGAGGTGAGTTTGCTTATAAAATAAATGATCCAAATTCTTCAAATAATTTTATTTATAAAAATGGGGAATCGCTTTTTCTCACTGCCGCTTATACAAAAAAAGGTTTGGGCGCAACACTTACAGTTAAGAGAAATGATAACATGAATTTTCGTTCGGACCGAACAGCGATTGTCAATAATCTCATCTTAAATTTTTTGCCTCCCACTACTAAATCTCAAACCTATTTGCTTGCAAACATTTATCCGTATGCAACACAGTCGAATGGAGAAATTGGCGGGCAGGCAGAAGTATTTTATAAATTCAAGCCCGAAAGTAAATTGGGCGGCAAGTACGGAACAAATATTTCAATAAATTTTTCGAGATTGAACAGTATTGACACCATCGGTCTTAATAATGAATTGGGATATGAATCTGATTTTTTAAAAATAGGAGATAACCTCTATTTCCAGGAATTCAATTTGGAGATCAGTAAAAAACTGAATAAGGATTTAAAACTTATTCTGACGTATATCACTCAGGTATATGATATTGATGTTGTACAGGGATTGATAGGGCACGGAACAGTTTATGATAACATTGGTATTGCAGAAATCAATTATAAATTTAATTCAAAGCACAGCATGAGAGTGGAATTGCAAGGGCTTTTTACAGAACAGGATATGAAAAGCTGGGCTGTTCTGCTGGCTGAATACAACATTTCTCCGCATTGGTTTTTTGCTGCATTTGATGAATATAATTATGGCAACGATGATAAGGATAAACAGATTCATTATTTCAGCGGAAGTTTTGGTTATACAAAAGGAGTGACCCGGGTTGCGGCAGGATATGGAAAACAAAAACAAGGATTACTGTGTGTTGGGGGTGTTTGCAGACAGGTTCCGGCATCAAATGGACTTACCCTTTCCATTACCAGTAGTTTTTAATAAATTTGTGTTTAATTATTTCCTAAAAAACATAATAAAATGAAGAATCAAAATTTTATTTCTCTTTTTGCAATAATTGTTTTCACAATTATTTTACAATCATGTGATAAAATCGAACCTCCTTATACTGATGGTTCGTTTACACCTCCACCCTCGTCAGGAAATTCTAATGATGTAATAAACCTTCAAAATATTAAAGGAACGGCATCTGATTTTAAGGTGACTGATAACTGGGTCAGCGATTCATCCGCTTTACATGCGAAATGGACCGTAACTCCTAACGGATCCTCGGGCGCTGATGGGTCCATAACATTTACCTGGCATGGTGTTGAAACAGTCCTGAATGTAAGCAGCACTTCGGGAATTATTACTTTTTCAGGCCCTGTTTCAATTACTGCAGGGGGCCTTTACGGAACGCTTTCGTTTACGTATAACGGCACGTTCACTTCTGACGGTTCAGGTGAAGGTTATGTTGCTGCGTATGTAGTGAATGAACAAAATATTCTGATTGAAGATTACACAGGACATTTGTGCGGTAATTGTCCGGCAGCTGCATTTGCAATTGCAGATATAAAAGAACTGTATAAGGAGCGAGTTATTTCAATGGGTGTTCATGCCGGAGGCTATGCTTATGTAGTTACAAATCCTCCAATTCCTGATTATTCTTATAATTTCAAAACTCCTGTCAGTGAGGAACTTGATGATCATTTTGGAATTTCAAATGTTGGTAACCCGAATGGGATGGTTAACCGGACAAAATACAACAACAATATAATTGCACCCTGGCCTTCATGGGCAGGACATGTGTCTGATATTATTTTGCAAGATAAATTTCCTAATGCAGGAATTAAAATTGAAAATATATACACCGCCTTTGACAGCACGTTAAAAATTAAAGTGAAGACATGCTTCTTAAATGATGTTACCGGAGCCTATAAACTTTGTGTGTTTCTTACGGAAGATAGTGTTCAGAAAACCCAGAAAAAATATCCTCCCCTCACTCCCCTTGATGATGCTGATTACTGGCATCGGGATGTCCTGAGAGGTTCAGCTAATGGCACATGGGGAGATATATTAGCTCCTGCCACAAAAGGCGCAACAACTGAAAATAATTATTCTATTATTGTGAAAAACGAATACCGTGCTGCTTATTGCAAGGTGCTTGTTTTTATTTATGAAAGTACGACTGAAGAAATAATCCAGGTACAGGAAGCTCCTATCATTCAATAATAGCTTTAGAAAACAAACGTGAGCAGAAACGATTTCAGAAAAACTATTTTAGGTGTATTTTTCTTTTTGCTTCTTTCCGATATTGCTTTTGCTCAAAAATTCAGGGCAGGACTAATTACAGGTTTCACAACAAGTCAGGTTTCAGGTGATCAACTCGGAGGTTTTGATAAATCAGGTTTTGAATTCGGAGGGTTGGTTGCAATTCCGGTTTCACAAAAATTTGATTTCTCCTTTCAAATAGTTTTTATTCAAAAAGGAAGTAAAAAACCTTTCAACGCTGAACAGGGTGATTATAGCTATTACCTTTTGAGGTTAAACTATATTGAAGTGCCTTTTTTATTGCAGTATAATTTTTCAAAAAATATTCAATTTGAAGCTGGGCCAACTTTCGGGAAATTAATTTCGTCAAAAGAAGAAGATGAACATGGTCAAATTCCTGCACCAAAAGAATTCAGAAGTTTTGACTTGGGCGCTATGTTTGGAATGAACTATATGCTGTTTACTAATTTTTATATTTGCCTGGAAGGATCCAATTCGCTGTTTCCAATCCGCGATGCCGATATTGAAGGCGGCAGAGATCAGTACAATTCGGTGCTGATGTTTTCGTTAAAATATGTTTTCAATAAAAAAACAGGAGTACAATAGTGACTGTCCAAAAGCATAAACTTGTAATTGCTGTTACCGGGGCAAGCGGCTCCATCTATGCAAAAGTTTTATTTGATAAATTAATAAAACTGAAAGACCAGGTTGAAGATGCGGGGATAATATTTTCCAGCAACGCAAAAACTGTGTGGCAGCATGAGCTTGATAACAATGATTTTGAAAAGATATCTTTTAAAAAATATGAGCCTACTGATTTCAATGCCCCTTTTGCTTCCGGTTCGGCAAGATACGGCTGCATGATTATATGTCCCTGCTCAATGGGAACACTTGCACGCATTGCATCGGGAATTTCAAACGACCTTACTACGCGCGCAGCAGATGTGATTTTAAAAGAAAGAAGAAAATTAATTTTAGTGATCCGCGATACACCGCTCAGCCTGATTCATATTAATAATATGAAAACCGTTACTGAAGCAGGGGGAATTATTTGTCCTGCATCGCCATCTTATTACAGCAATCCAAAAAATATTGAAGAACTTGCTGCAACCGTTATTGATCGTGTGATTGATCTTGCAGGATTAAAAAATGAATCTTATCGCTGGAGGGAACGTTAAGATGCGACTTGGGATTTGGTTATTTCCAGGCGAATAAAATCCATGCTACAGAGTGAAAAACTTTCTTATAATAAAAAAAATGGAAATGGCAATAAAAAAAATAATTGATTTATCAACAATATTTTTGTGAGAAAATTTGATTTTTTTCTTGTTTCATTAAAATAAATGATATAATTTAGAGTTCGATTTAAAAAACCTTAACCAATGCTCGAATACACAAAACAGATTTTGACAAAAGTAAGCTTCGACCGGGTGTTATTTCGCAAGGAATTGAAAAAAGCAATGAAGTGGTTGAAGAGTGAAGAACGCGGAATTTTAATGGTATGGTGTCTCGCAACTTTCGGAAACACCTACTCAGATGTTATTACAGAGGTATTTAAAAAGTTCAGTCATTAAAAATAATATTTCTTTTTAATCCTTCAAATCCTGTTCGTTTCACTGCGGAGTTTTTAAATATTTTTTTGAAAACCTCTTCGGTTAATTCTTTCCAATCAGATTTTTTCATCTGAAGCAGTTCTTTTTCAGGCACAAAGTTTTTTTCATTATGCGCTTTTGAAAATCGGTTCCATGGACAAACATCCTGGCAAATGTCGCATCCAAAAGCCCAATTCTCAAATTTACCTTTCATCTCCTCCGGAATTTCCTCTTTCAATTCAATCGTGAAATAAGAAATGCATTTACTTCCGTCAACGATATACGGCTTTACAATTGCATTTGTGGGACAAGCATCCACGCAAAGAGAACAGGTTCCGCAATAGTCCTTAATTGGTACATCAGGTTCCAATTCCAGGTCAAGAATTAATTCAGCAATAAAAAAATAAGAGCCCGCTTTCGGATGAATGAGATTGGTGTTTTTTCCAATCCATCCCAGCCCGCTTTTCTTTGCCCATGCTTTATCAAGCACCGGTGCAGAATCAACGAACACCCTTCCGTTTACTTCACCAATATTCTCCCTGACAAAATGCAGCAGTTCTTTCAATTTTTCTTTTATCACAAAATGATAATCTTTTCCCAATGCATACATAGAAATTTTCGGAGCCGTTTCATCTTCCTGCTTTTTATCGGTGTAATAATTTAACAACAATGAAACAACTGATTTTGCTCCCTCAACTAATTTACGGGGATCAAGACGTTTGTCAAAATAATTTTCCATGTAATGCATCTTACCATGCATTCCATTTTTTAACCATTGCTCTAATAATGGCGCTTCTTCCTCTAAAAAATCAGCTTTTGAAATTCCACAAAACTCAAAACCTAATCTTGAAGATTCTTGCTTTATTAACTGTGAATTTTTATTTGAAAACATTGTTGAATTGTTGAATGGCTAAATTGCTAAAAAATACCGGCTTAAAAACAAATTAACAATATAGCAATTAAACAATTAAATTTCAATCAAAAAGATCACCCGAACTATTTCGCGAAGTAATTTTCTTTCCAAGATGTTTGTAAGCTTTCTCTGTTGCTTCTCGTCCACGAGGAGTGCGCATGATAAATCCTTCCATGATGAGAAAGGGTTCATACACTTCTTCAATCGTTCCTGATTCTTCTCCCACTGCTGTTGAAATAGTAGTGATTCCTACAGGTCCTCCTTTAAATTTATCAATGATAGCTGACAGAATTTTATTATCCATTTCATCCAATCCGTAAGCGTCCACATTTAATTCCTTTAAAGCATACTGAGATATTTTTAAATCAATTGAACCGTTTCCTTTTATCTGTGCAAAATCACGTACTCTTCTTAGCAAAGCATTTGAAATTCGGGGAGTACCGCGGCTTCTTCGTGCAATTTCAAAAGCAGCATCGTCTTCAATTTTTATTTTTAAAATTTCTGATGAACGTAATACAATAAGCTGTAAAAGTTTTGCATCATAATATTCCAGTCTTGAAGTGATGCCAAATCGTGCACGTAAGGGTGATGTGAGCAACCCTGATCTTGTTGTTGCTCCTATCAGCGTAAATGGATTTATTTTTATCTGGACAGAACGTGCATTCGGTCCGCTGTCAATCATAATATCAATCCGATAATCTTCCATTGCAGAATAAAGATATTCTTCCACAACCGGGCTTAACCGGTGAATTTCATCAATGAATAAAACATCATTTGGTTCAAGATTCGTAAGCAACCCTGCAAGATCACCGGGCTTATCTAAAACAGGTCCGGAGGTAGTCTTTATTTTTACCCCCAACTCATTTGCAATAATGTTTGCCATCGTAGTTTTACCAAGACCGGGGGGCCCATGCAGCAAAACGTGATCCAGCGATTCGTTTCGTAATTTTGTTGCTTCAACAAAAACTTTCAGATTGTTAATCACACTTTGCTGTCCTGTGAAATCAGAAAATTCTAACGGACGCAAAACTTTTTCAATTTCGCGTTCTGCCGTTGTAAGGTTGGTAAGCTCAGGATCGAGATGCTCGTTCAAAAGATTTCAATTTTAATTAGGGCAAAAATACATTTTCAAATTCAGTTTTATGAAAGTTTTAAAATATTCTGAATGCATCAAGATTAGCGGTTAATATATTTTATTTTCTAAACAATCTTTTATCAAACTCAAACGGTTCCCTTTTAACAATCTTTACTTTATTTATTTCGTTATGCTGCGGATTAATCAAAAAATTAAAATCCCCATCTACAACTGCCGAAGGAACTTGCATGACCAAAAATTTATTTCCTAAAACAAATTTATCTCCGATACGCTGCGTAGCATCCGGGTGCGGAAAAGTTTTCCAATCGTCAGGTAAAATAGTTGGTTTTATTGTGAGTATTTTTATTTTGTTTGGAAATTCAATTGTTAAAAGTTCGTAATCGGCAGGGAGTGTTCCAAGAGGAATGTGAACTGCTATTTCGGCTGTAGCCAGAGCCCTGCTTTCGCAGGTATAAATCATTGCCACGCCTTTGCTGTTCCATCTGCCTCCTGATTTCTCAGCACCTTTTCCGCTGAGGTCGTTGCCGAATTTTCTTTTGCAAAGCCGGTAAACAATCATGCAAGCACACCATGTTCAATACGTAATAATTCATCTTTCAAAAGTTGTATGCCAAATGAGTTGTCGAGTAATTCTTTTGGTTTTACTCCGCCAAGCGCAATGTTTTTTGAATCCAGCCATTTGTTATAACTGTCTTTATTTCCGAAAACTTCAGATCCTTTTTTATTGAGAATAGTAATTTCAAGAATCTTTTCAGACTGTAACCGGTCAAAAGTTTTTTTTTCTTTTTGATAACGTTGCATGGTACGTTCAGTAAGGTCAAGGTAAACCGACCATTCCTGCATTGTAAACGGACTTACATTTACTATTCTCAGAAAAAAAGTGTATTTAATTCCTTCCCGGACTTTTTTAATTAATGATAAAATGTTTTGATTATCCGGGAAACCCAATCTTAATGCATCAGTTATCTGAGAAGCTTTTCGCATAGTATCTGAAATTTGTCTGCAAATATACGAAAAATGTCGGGATATGTTTTAACGCTTATTAATCTGTAATAATTTTTTAAATGCAGGTGATTATGAAATAAAAATTTTACATTTGTTTACAAATTAATGCATATGAAAAAAAATATACCATTTATCCTTCTGATTTTTCCTGTTTGCTTATTCGCACAAAACACGTTTCAGAAAGTTTATAATTACCCTGCCGATGCTCAATGCTTCGGTGCGTACCAAACATCAGACAACAATTATATTATGACTGGAGTGGCTGATGTTGGGGGATTCAAATTATTTGTTTCAAAGGAAGATTGTGAAGGAAATTCGTTGTGGAGCAAAACGTACAATACAAGTTCAACCATTGGAAATATTTCAGAACGAATAATTGAATCTGCAAATGGTGATTATGTAATGGCGGGAAGTGCAGGAAGTTTTGGATCATACAATGTAGAAGTAGTGCGCATGGATAAAAACGGAAATTCACTCTGGAAAAAAATGCTGACTGGCACCGGTGATGATGTTGTAAATGCAATTATTCAAACTTCTGATTTTGGATTTGTTTTAGCAGGAAAAACCAATTCTTTCGGACAAGACGCAGGCACCGGTTTTTATGATGCATATCTCGCAAAGCTTGACAGCAATGGAAATTTTTTGTGGGGAAAAACTTTTGGAACACATTTGAATTATGACGAAGCGTTTGATGTATTGGAAACTCCTGATCAAGGATTTGCACTCACAGGTCGTTACATTACTAACGGAGCATTTCATGCCATGCTTTTAAAAACCGATAGCATCGGAGCGTTCAAATATATAAAAGCGTATGGCGACAGCAATCACAGTACGAACGGATTTGCATTAATTAATATTCCCGGGGGAGGATTTGCAATTACAGGTAGCACCACTGTTTTGAAAAATAGTTTCCAGGATTACCCGGATGAATTTTTAATAAAAACAGATCAGAATGGAGATACATTGTGGACACGCGCATGGCATGGTTCTAATTCTGACAGTTTTGAAAACGCAAGTTCTTTATTGATGACTCCAAACGGAGATTTTGTAATGGCAATTGCAACCGCTTCGTATCCTACCATTGGTTTTGTGCCAAATAAGCACATGATTTTACAAACGGATGGATTTGGTCATATTATTCTTGCGCGGACATATAATAATGGTGGTTCACATTATCCGTATCTTACAAAAGCAGTAGATGGTTTTGGATATTTAATTTCAGGATTCAGCAATTTTTATACTCCTGATTTTAATCCGGTGCTTATCCGCACGGATTCCAATTTCGTAAGCGGATGCAATGAAACAGATGTTACTTCAATGACAATTGAACAGCAACCACAACTTTTTGTAAAAACTCCTTCGTGCGTGCTTGATTCAGGCGGAAGCGTGACAAATGCTATTACAGAAAATTCTTTTTCATTTACCATTACTTCCCTTTGCGAAAATATAATTGACAGTTGTACGATTACTTCTGTTGCAGAAAATTTGAATAATCATTTGGAAATAGCTGTTTTTCCAAATCCGGCAAATAATTTCCTTTCTATTCATTTTTCAGAAATTGAAAATGCAGAATTAATTATTTTTAATTCGATTGGGAAAGAACTATTAAGAAAAAATTTATCCATCAAAAATTCAGAATCAATTATTGACATAAGAAATTTAGCTTCCGGAATTTATTTTATTTCAATAAAAAATAATAAAGAAATATTGCTAAACAAAAAAATTTCAATCATCAGGAACTAACTTTCCAGACAATGATGGAACGATCATCTCCTCCTGAAATAAGATTATCATTTTTCCAAAGCAGTTTATTTACCGAATTCAAATGACCCTCATATTTTTCTTTATCTAATCGAATCAGTACATTAAAATTTTCTGCATCCCATATTTTTAAAGTTTTGTCGCGGCTTGCTGTTGCAAAATACTTTTTGTCGGGACTGAAAGCAATGCAATAAATCGCATAGTTGTGAGCGGGGATGGAAGTCATCAGTTTATAATCATTCTTCACGTCAAAAATATTAAGGTGCGCATCGCGTGAACCTGATAAAAGATAATTTCCGTCAGGAGAATATTGAACTGCATTCACAGAAAATTTTTCCTGGTGCGCCAGCCATCTTTTTTTCAATTGCAGCGATGGCAATTCAAAAACACAAATACTTCCATCACCACAACCTATCACAGCTTCTTTTTGTTCAGGATGAATAGCAATGCTTCTCAGTTTTTCATCAGCAAGCTTTATTGTTTTAAATAATGACAGATCATCAAGATGGCTGATGGAAAAAGTTCCTTCACCGCCAATGGAAAATAAAAGATTCTGCTCCTCAGAAAAACTTAAATCAAAAACACCTGCAGCATGATATTGCAGTAAACGCATTTCCTTTCTTGTTAACAGATCAATCACATGAATTCCTCCGGCTGATTGGCCTGCTAATAAAATATTTTTCTGCGGAATTAATTTCAGCGAATAAATAATTTCAGGAATTTGGGCGAGCATTTGTCCGTTATCTGCTGCATTCAAATCCCATTCTGCAACAATATGGTCGCTGCTTCCTGAAAAGAATTTGTTTTTATCAGAGGATTTTTCCAGCGCATACACCGCCCCTGAATGTCCTGTTAACCTGACAATTTGCTTAACCTCCATCATTTTTAATCTGAAACCGCAAAGCTTAGTAAAAAATTATTTGGAAAAATAGTTTTTCTTATTTACTTTTAACCTCGCAATTTATTTTAACCTCTAAAAAAATTCCCATGAAAAAAAATTTACTTCTTTTATCATTAGGATTGTTTTCGATTTGCGCAATTGCAAAGGAAAAAAAGAGTAACAATTTCCCGAAACATCCCTTGCAAACTTTGGCAACCGGGT
>JBDSOU010000235.1:0-8105 GCA_039914625.1 Bacteroidia bacterium
GATTTTTTTAATGTTTTCTTTTTGTTGTACATAGTTTGATTTGAATTTTCAGTTTGCTTTTTTATAGATATTTACTGTTTTTAAAAAAAATGGTTACACTTTTTTGAAAATCTTACACAATTGAAAATCGTTTTCTAAACTTTATTCTAATTTTGTTTTTCTTTATTAACACTACTTATTGAAAATCACTTATTTACAATTTAAAATATCGTGAAAAAATTTGATTGCCTTCTGCAAAAGGAAATTTTGCTTGTTGAGTTTTATGCTGATTGGTGTGAGCCTTGTAAATTGCTGGACGGAATTTTAGAGGAGGTTCAGATGAAAATGGGAGAAAAAATTTTCATTCAAAAAATTGATGTTGATGTATCACAAGAAATTTCGGAATTTTATCACGTGATGAGTGTTCCTGTTTTAATACTATTCAAAAATGGAAAGCAAGTTTGGAGAATGAATGGATTTTTGATGGCGAATGAATTGATAAAAACCATTGAAAAAAATTTTAAACCTTGAAAGGCGACTTCATTAGATGGGTTATATGATCTTTTCTCAAATGCAGGAAGGGCAGCGTTCCAAAAACAATCAGCCTTTCGCTAATGTCCTTTAATGAAATAATTTGAGAGGAATTAAATTTTTTCGAGAATAAAAATTAAGCTTGAAGAATTATTTTTGTCTGAAAAGGAGTTAAGGTTTGTTTTGGCTCCGTTAAAAATTCCTTTTAAAAACCCAAAAGAGCTCCTCCGATATTTTTCACTTAACATAGAAACATAAAAGGCATCTAATGGCATTGAAAATATTTTTAATAATTGCATTTGATGTTTCTTAAAGAGTTGGGTGATGGATTCTGAGCTGAAATGATATAAATGTCTTGGTACATCGTAGGCCGCCCAAAATCCATGATAAGTGTTTGATTCTGAAGCATTACTGTTCGGAACTGCAATTAAAAGAATACCATTGTCATTCAGTAATTTTTTAAACGAATCAATTGTTTCATCTAATTTATGAACATGTTCTAATACATGCCAAAGTGTAATTACATCAAAACTTTTTGCCGGAAAAGAATTTATTTCTGAAGGTTCAAAAACCTCAACCAGATAATTTGACTTTGCAAATATTCTTGCTTCTGGGTTTGGTTCAATACCCTTGGTTCTCCATCCGGCTTTTTTAATGGCATGTAGAAATTCACCAGTACCGCACCCATAATCGAGGATTGTTTTGCCCTCAGGTTTAACCGATTTTATTAAGCTAACTTTTTTTGAAATGGTAAACTTTCTTGCAATCTGGTAAAGTGAATTGATAATTCCTTTTGAAGAGTTGGAGTGGGAAATATAATCTGATGAATGATAGTATTTAGCTATTGTTTCCTCTATCGGGCGAGGGTTAGTAAACTTAAATCCACAGCTTTCACACTGCACAATTTGAAATGTTTCATGTGAAACAGTATAGTCTTTGCAGGAAATAAATAGGTTGAACTTTGTTCCGGAACAAAGCGGGCAAGATGAAAGTGTTTCTAAAACTCCTATGTTTTGCTTCACGTGAAAAAGGAAGTTATTTTCCTAGATAAACCATTAGAACAGAAATATCAGAAGGAGAAACTCCGCTGATACGGGAAGCTTGGCCGAGAGTGAGGGGTTTTATATAAGATAATTTTTGACGGGCTTCATTTGAAAGGGAGTTTATCTTTAGATAATCGAAATCGGTATGAAGTATGATGCCTTCGAAACGGTTCATTTTTTCCACGAATTCTTCTTCCTTTTCTATATACCCCTCGTACTTCATCATTATTTCGGCTTGTTCAAGGGTTTCATCATTAATGTGACTATCAAGGATGAAGTCGTTTAACGGGATAAAAGCACTTCTCAGAATGTTTAATTCAACCTGTGGGCGCGAAATAAGGCTAAAGAGTTTTGTTTTCTGGCGAATTGAATCTGTTTCACGTGAAACGAGCAAATCGTTCGCCTCATCTGGTAGTATCGTAGTGTCTTTAAAATAGATAATAAGTTTTTCTACATTATTTTTCTTCTTCTGAACTTTTTCAAGCCTGCTCTTGTCTGCTAAACCAATTTCATAAGATCGTGATGTCAAACGAATATCTGCATTATCCTGTCTCAGGAGAGTGCGAAATTCTGCTCTTGAAGTAAACATCCTGTAGGGCTCATCTGTTCCTTTTGTTACAAGGTCGTCTATTAAAACTCCTATGTATGCTTCTGATCTTTTCAGAACAAAAACTTCCTTTTCATTTACTTTCAAATAAGCATTAATGCCTGCCATTAAACCCTGACATGCGGCTTCTTCATAGCCTGTGGTTCCATTTATTTGACCAGCAAAATATAGGTTTTGAATAAGCTTGGTTTCAAGTGTTAAGTTAAGTTGGTCAGGGGGGAAGTAGTCATATTCAATAGCATATCCCGGGCGGAACATTTTTGCGTTTTCCATGCCGGATATTTGTTGTAAAGCTTTGTATTGAACATCTTCAGGGAGCGAGGAAGAAAAGCCATTAAGATAAACTTCAACAGTATTCCAACCTTCAGGTTCTACAAAAAGCTGATGCCTTTCTTTATCAGCAAAGCGATTTATTTTATCTTCTATTGAAGGACAGTATCTTGGGCCTATTCCCTGAATTCTTCCTGTAAACATAGGAGACTTTTCAAAACCGGTCTTTAGAATCTCGTGAACGTTACTATTGGTATAGGTTATATGGCAGCTTCGTTGGGATTTCTTTTCAATTTCAGCACCCGTACCATTACGAGTTTTTTCAAATGGTGAAGTACCATCAAGAAAGGAAAACTTAGAAGGATTTTCATCTCCTTTTTGTTCTTCCATTTTAGAATAATCAATACTTCTTCCATCTAATCTTGGAGGGGTTCCGGTTTTCATGCGTCCGCTTTTGAAGCCTAAGCGTTCGAGGTTTTCCGTAATGCCGGTGGATGCTTTTTCTCCTGTTCTGCCACCTCCGAATTTCTTTTCTCCTATATGAATTATCCCGTTAAGGAACGTTCCATTGGTCAAAACAACTGCTTTAGCTTTAAATTCTATTCCCATACTGGTTATAACTCCTGCAACGAGACCATTTTCGGTGATAAGCTGGGTCACCATGTCCTGCCAGAAATCAACATTAGCAGTTTGTTCTAACATGATTCTCCATTGTTCAGCAAACATGGTTCTGTCATTTTGCGAACGTGGACTCCACATGGCAGGACCTTTGGAGCGGTTAAGCATACGGAATTGTATCGTGCTGCGATCGGAAACTATTCCCGAGTATCCGCCTAAAGCGTCTATTTCGCGAACTATTTGTCCTTTGGCAATTCCTCCCATAGCTGGGTTGCAGCTCATCTGTGCGATAGTCTGCATGTTCATGGTAATCAATAATATTTTTGATCCCAAGTTGGCAGCAGCAGCAGCGGCTTCGCATCCGGCATGACCGGCACCAACAACAATTATATCATAGGAGGAAAACATTTCTTCTTTAGTACGAATAACGAATAAATAAGAATTTACGAATTATAAAAAGGATCGCAAATTTAGATAATAATTTTCCTTCTCTCTCATTTTATTTTTATCCTCTTTGGTTTTGTCTTTGTATCCGCAGAGGTGGAGTACTCCGTGAATCATTACGAGATGGAGTTCGTTTTGAAAAGTTGTCTTATGATGTTTTGCATTTTCTTTTACTCTTTCAATGCTTATAAAAATATCTCCTGTTAAGGTTTGAGGTGTGGAGTTTGAAGTTTGGAGTTTGAGATCAAATGTAATTATATCGGTGAAGTCGTCATGGTGTAAATAATGTTGATTGAGGTTTAATAGAAATCTGTCGGGGCATAAAATGTAGTTGAGCTGTTCGATTTTGAACCTTTCTTTTTTTGCTGCGGCTTCGAGCCATTCGCGCAAAGCGGGTTTATTTTTAAAAGAGAATTTTATGTCTTCGATAAAGAAATTAATTTTTGACATGATCCAAAGCTAAAAAAAATTTAACCCATAGGCGCAGACACGCGGAGAAATATTTCACGCAGAGAACGGAGGGTACGCAGGGGAAAAAGATTAAGTTTTTGAGAGGGTAATTATCCGTAATGCAAGTTATTATGGAATTTATTTGTGTTGAGAGCGTAATATTTTAATGATTATTTTTGCCTATTTTAGCTCTTACTGATGAGGAAACCAGATAATAAAATAGTATAAAGCGGGTAAGAAAACTTAAAAACTCATTTGGTGGTTCTTTCATACCGCTGCATCTTTGAAGAAAAATTACAAATCAAACCATTTAAATTACAAAAAATCATGAAAAAAATTCTTTACACATTTATGTTCGCTTTGACATTGCTTATATGCAGTGAACAAAAATCTTCAGCGCAAGTGCCTCCGGGCATTACTATTCTCGGAGCAGATGACAGCACCTGGAACCAGGGCTGCTCGGTGCCCGACACCTTGGACATGTTCATTTACGGAACGGCAGGGGGCTATCTTATTACGGATTCGGTAACTATTTATTTTGCTTTTGGTGACGGAACAGATACGACCTTTTATTCCCTTATTCCGCAGAATTATTTCTGGGCTAATCTTTCGCATATATATACCCTGCCGGGAATTTATTCTTTGCAGTGTATTGTAACAGGACCTGACGGTGATGTTGATACGCTTACGAATAACAATACCGTTATAGTTTCAACTTCATGTGGAAATATTACGGGCAATGTGTATTACGATGCTAACGGAAACTGTGTGAACGATGCCGGAGATTTTCCAATAAGATGGGCTTGGGTGAAGGTGTTATATAACGGAAATTATATTGCCGGTTCTTATAGCTATATTAACGGTGATTATTCTATAAGCGTTCCGGCAGGATTTACTTATACGCTCGAAGTAAGTTACTATAACAATGCAAACCTGACGGCTACCTGCCCGGCAGGAGGCACTTATACTATTACTTCACTTCCGGCAACTAACAGAGACTTCGGAATTTCGTGCAGCCAGACGGGACAAGATTTGGCGGGTAATTTGTGGGTTTGGGGAGTAAGACCGGGTTTATCAGCTTTTATTTATCCTGATTACTGGAACAATGCCTGCACGGCTGTTTCGGGTACGGTTACTATCACATTGCCTGTTGGAGTTACTTATGTTACTGCCAATCCGGTTCCTTCTAATGTGAACGGACAGGTGATTACGTATAACGCAGCGCCTTATGATTTTTACTGGAATTATCAATGGCAGTATAATCACTACATAGAAGTGGCGGGCTCACCTAATTTAGTGATTGGAGATACGTTGTGTTTTGAAATGGTGCTTGATCCGATTGCGGGCGATTTGAACCCATCAGATAATACTATTACAACCTGTGTTCCCGTTCGCAACTCATGCGATCCGAATGAGAAGTTTGAATCACATGCCAAATGGAATACGGCTGACATTGCTCCGGGAACTCAGTTGGATTATACTGTAGGTTTTCAAAATGTAGGAAATGATGTGGCTTACCAAGTAGTGGTGGTGGATACTTTGGACAGCGATGCTGATGTAAATACTCTTGAGATTACAGGCTCCAGCCATCCTATGAATATATACATGGTAGGAACTAACGTTCTGAAGTTTGAATTTGATAATATTAATCTTGCGGCAGCAAGTGTGAACGAAGCGCTGAGCCATGGATTTGTTACCTATAAAATTCATCCCAAAGCAGGCCTGGCTGACGGAACTATGATTGATAACAAAGCCGATATTTTCTTTGACTTTAACGGATCCATCGTTACCAATAAAGTTACTGATGTTATAGACATTGCTCTTGGAGTAAATGAAATCATATCGCCTTTAACTGTTACTGCATATCCAAATCCTGCAACAGAATATATCCGCATTAAATTAGACAATGAACAGGATGCCTTGGTAAGACTGACTGATCTGTCAGGACGCATTGTTGTTGAACAAATAGTTCAGAATAACGGAATGATTAAAGTGAAGGATTTAAGCAGCGGAGTTTACACCATACAAATAACTTCGGGCGAAAGGAATTATACGGGTAAGGTTATAATTAAGTAATGTTTAATATTTAAAAATTCCATAGTTCACGGTTTAAGCCGCGGGCTATGGAATTTCTAATAATAATATATTATCTTTGAAATTAAAAAACAAAAAGTGCGGAGTCAGCACTATAAACACTGACAACAATAACATGACAAAAATTTACTATTTAAAGCATGCAATGGTTATGGTGGCTTTAATTACAGCCATAACATATAACACAGCAAAAGCCTGTGTGGACTATCATCCTGTTCCGCCTCCGGTTACTGTGATAGTGGACAGCGCTTATACAAAAATAGAGATAACCGTTCATCAATTGAACATTTTTGCGGGAGGTCCGGGCGCCTTTTGCACGTGTGCAATAAGCGCTTATACAAATCTTTTTTCGGCAATCTATTATGTTGCATTTGTTGATTCAGGAACAACTAATCCTATAAATGGTTTTGCTGTGTGGAATGCAAACGTAAACGCCACTACCGAATGGTCGGGTGTTATGCCGGGCACTGAATGGAGTGGATTTGTTGCAAGTGTTATTAATACTATGACCCCCGGGTTGCCTGTAGAATTAATCATCAGGGCAAACCTTCCGCCCGGTTATACCCTGACAGATATAGATAGCACGCTCACTGTAAGCAGCCTTGGAACGGATCAATGGGATAATACTTTAAATGTGCTGGCATACACGCACAACAGCATCAGCGGTTTTGGAGTTCCAACATATTTCGTGGTTTCACCAAATTATTTTACGGGTATTGAAGATTTTAAAAACAACTCCGGCATACATGTTTTTCCTAATCCCAATAATGGAAAATTTTCGGTTACTATGAACAGTCCCGGTCTGTTAACGGAAATGGAAATACATAACATGGCGGGCCAAAAAGTGTATCAACAAATTATAAGCGGACAACAAAAAACGGAAATTGATCTTTCAAGCAGTGCAAAAGGTGTTTACTTTTACAGTTTAAGAACAAAAGAAGGCATTCTTACGAAAGGAAAATTAATAGTGGAATAAAAGAGCTGCCTTGCCAGGACACGAATCTTCAGTGTAAAGTATCAAGTATGAAGTACCAAGTATGAAGTACAAAGTGCCAGGTATAAATTGCCTGGTACTTTTATTTGTCTTGGTACTTAGTACTAAATACTTTGTACTTATCTCACACATGATCCAACTGCACATTCAGCTCCACTGCATTGCCGGCTGTAATAGTAACGTTGACTGTTTTGGTAACATAGTCAACTAACGTTACCGTGACTACGTAATCGCCATCGGGCAAAGCTCCAAAACTATAACGTCCGTTGGCAGCAGTGTCGGTGCCAACTCCGGGAGGTACCAATTCAAGATGAGTGCCCTGAAGCGGGTTGCCGCTTACCGAATCGGTAATCAGCCCGGTGATGCTGATCGCTTCAGGGCTTTCTTCTCCCGGTGGCAACAGGTAGCACTGAAATTTTTCATAATCGTTTTTATAAATGCGTTTGCCGGCAGCGCACACTTTAACCGCCACATTCCATAATTCATTATTCTTAGTATAACGGTCCCTTGTTTCTGTACCCAGCTCTCCTTTATAATCTTCCTGTGCCTGGTTGGCATCGTCTAACGCTTTTCTGCGTGCTTCAATTTCATCAATCATAAGCTGCGTATAATTTTTTGCTATTAGCTGCAGCTTATATTTTTCGGCTCTCTTATGAAATGTTTTCATAAACTGGATCATCTTTATCTGAACCCTGCGGCTATCCTCATAATTATCATACCCGAATTCGTTCCATTTACCAGGATCATTTGGAAATGTTTTTTCAATAAAATATTTTGAATCCTGGAATTTATCGCGGCAATTTTCCATTTCGTCTTCCACCGCATTGGTTAATTGAACCAGCTCATCATCCAGCGTTTCATCCGAGTCAATGTCTTCAGCACCTGTTATAAGCGTGAGCCAGTCGGCAGCATAGGGGTCAGCAAAATCAGCATCGAATGCTATGAAATCTGCTTTGTCCGTAATAAAAAAACCGCGTTTGGTTTTTGATGATTCAAACATTTCGGCATCCGAAACGCCATAAGCTTGTCTTAATTTTTCTTTTTTACTCATAGTTTTTAATTTTTAAATGGTTAA
>JBDSOU010000059.1:0-1999 GCA_039914625.1 Bacteroidia bacterium
TATTTTAAATTTCATTTACACTTCAAAAGTACATCCGCATCAAAAGGATTACTACAATATAGATTATTACTAACAATGATCTTAATCATAAAGTAATTCATTCCGTCTAATCTTATTTTTTAAGTTGGCCAAAATCATTTTTTGCACTGACTTTCGTCATATTATAATAATCAAAATTACTCCTATTTTGCAGTTGAATGGAAAAATCTGTGAATCATGTAACTTATTTCCGGAATTGTGTAACACTTCTCATTATAAAGATATTCACTTTTGTACTGTAATAATTCAGTTGAAAAATAACTTATAACAAAATGAAAGAACTCAACATAAAAAAAATTCTTATCCCGCTCGACTTCTCTTTCACTTCTATGAAGGCGCTCGATCAGGCAGTTGTTTTGGCAAAACTTACCGATGCTGAAATTACTCTTGTACATGTAATAGAAAATATTTATGCCACAACAGAACCTGCTTATTATTCGATTCCGATAAGCGAATCGTACGAAAGCGATCTTATGAAATTAAGCAATGAAAGTCTATCAAAAGTTGCCGAAAAAATTAAGAAGAAAGGTGTCAACAAAGTAAAAATTGTTTCGATCACGGGGCGCACGCACAAGGAAATTATAGGGCTGAGCAAAAAAATAAAAGCGGATATTATTGTCATCGGTACACATGGGGTTTCCGGCTTTCGCGAATTTATAATGGGCAGCAATACTTATCGTATAGTGAGTGATGCAAAATGCCCTGTGCTTTCAGTGCAGAGGAAAAATAAGGCGGAAAGTTTTAAAACTATTCTTGTTCCGTTCACTGATCATCCTCATTCGCGGGAGAAAGTAATGTATGCAATAAGGATGGGAGAAATTTATGATGCTGCTCTTCATATACTCGGCATTGATGACGAACGGACAAAAGCACATTCAAAAAAAATAGAACTCGAAGCAAAACAGATTAAGCAACTTGTGGAGAATTATAATTTGAATTGCGTTATCAAAACCATCTCTGCTTCTTATCTTGCCAAAACACTTTTGGATTATGCAAAAAAAATAAATGCAGATGCCATCGTCACTATCGGGGATGACTACAGGCAAGATATTACAGAGTATTTTACAGGATCAATCTCACAGCAAATTGTGAATCATTCCCCAATCCCTGTGCTGAGCATTCACTCCCGATTCAATCCTGATACAGTTGATTTGCGGTTTTATTGAACTCTCTGGCGCCTTGCCGGAAAATCTGTGAATCATGTTACTTATTTCCGGAATTGTGTAACACTTTTCGTTAGGTATATGTCCAATTTTACAAAATAATAGTTTACAGCTAAATCATATTGCTATGGAAGATATTCAAAAACCAAAAGAACAAAACTCCAGAAGAAATTTCCTTCGTGTTGTCGGCTTAACTGCGGGAACTGTTTTGGTAAGCACCAGCGTGTTCTCTTCCTTCATTGACAAAACAGAAGTTCTTAAATTAAATCCCGCGCAGCAGGAGTTTATGTTGCGGTATGGAAAATGGATGGATGATTTTATTGATGTAATACGAAAGAAGAAAGCTGAACCCGGTAATCAGGAACATCATAAAGTAACAATGACTTTATCTGATAAGGCAGCAGCGTTCAAACCTGAACTTACTGAACATTTAAAAGATAAAAATTTCGAAATAGTGTATCGTGCAGCAATAGATAGAATGAGTAAAGAAATTACGTAGCATAATTAAATTGAGAAATTCTCTAATAAAAATTAATCATCAAAAATTATTTCTATGGAAAAAGAAGAAAACAATTCTCGCAGAAAATTTCTGAAAGTTGGAATGTTAACTGCTGCCACTGCCGGTGTTGCAGCAGCAGGATTGGGATTCAAAAAACTTTCCGCAGAAGAAAAGGTGCATGAGTTAACGGGAAAAAAAGTAATGATGCTTTCTCCCGAAGGAGAGCTTACTACCGTTGACAGTTCACACATAAATTACGAGCCAAAAATTCCTGTGGACAATGATGCAGCGCGAATAG
>JBDSOU010000119.1:0-18128 GCA_039914625.1 Bacteroidia bacterium
GCATTTGAAGTAAGCGAAGAGCAGCCATTGGTAACAACACAACGGTATTGATAATTATTAATTCCTGTAGTTACTCCTGTCAGATTGAGTGTTGCCGTTGTGACATTTGAATACACACCACCGTTAGCAAGATTGCTCCATACAGAACCGTTGTATTCCTGCCATTGATAGCCGGTTGCTCCCGGAGCCGTTAAAGAAAATGAAGTATCGGCACCCGAACAAACCGCAACATTGGCAGCAGGCTGAGCGGTAATGCTGAATGCGGTACAGGTAGAAGCAGTGACACTTACATCATCCAAACCGACACCCTGCGAATTTGATCCTGTGGTATTAAAAATCCATCTCAGATAATAATCGCCACCGTTGGGAACATTCAGAGAAGTGAGTGAAAAAGATTTTACAACTGTTTGCGGACCTCCGAATGTGTAAGAACTGGCACCTGTTGCAAAAACTCCCGCAATTATATCGCCTGAAGGTTGCGAAGTCCATGTGTTTCCGTCAGTAGAAGTAAAAAATGTAAGCGAAAATGCAGCAGTGTTAATTCTGTATCTTTCAATCTGGAAACTAACTGCCAGGTCAGTTATCACCAGGCCTGAAGTATTCTGATAATAAACAAGGATGGAATTTGGATTTGCATAGCTTCCGGAAGTCATAAACCCCGGTGAGCGGTCAGCCCCGCCTGTTGTTGCCCAATTATAGCGTGCGCCTGAGGTAGGAGCGCCTAAACTTGCCTGCTGAGTAGTTGCAGTTACATTCGATCCGGTTGACCAATTGGCTGTGGCACCTCCACCCGCTGCCGACATTTTCCAATTCGCGGGAAGCGAGGCGGTGGCACTTGCTCCCATGCCATTAAAATTTTCAGTTACAGGAGTGGTATTCGGAATGCTGATTTGCCCTTTGGCAGAAAAAAAGCTAAACGAAAGGATCACTGCAACAGCAGCGAAAATGCCTGTTGAGAACAATGAGGAAAAATTAAAATAAATCCTTAGTTTCCGTTTCATTAAAACTTATAAATTTACAGCATTCATCAATAATTACAAAGGTAATGTAATAAATTTATGATAACATTAAGCAATGGTTAAATTTTATCAACGGTTGTTAATAAAATTACAATTTCAGGACCTGTCAAAAATGAAAAAACTATTTAAGATTTTATCCATGTTTTCTATGTTCTTTTTATTTGCATCCGTTGCGTGTGTAAACGATGATGGAGCGGGAATAAAATTCTTTGAAGGCACCTGGCAGGAAGCATTGAAAAAATCAGGAAGTGAAAACAAACTTATCTTTCTTGATCTTTCAACAAGCTGGTGCGGATGGTGTAAAAAGATGAAAGCAAACACCTTTTCCAATAAAGAAGTGGGTGAATATTTTAATTCCACCTTTGTAAACATGGAGTTAGATGCAGAGCAGGGAGAAGGACAGCGGCTTGCACAAAAATTCGGTGTCAGCGGCTATCCGACTGTTTATCTTGTTGACAAAAACGAAAATTTAATTTTGTCATCTGAAGGTTATCACGAAGCTGATGAATTAATACAGCTGATAAAATCAGCGATGAAAGAGAAAAAATAAAAGCATGAATAATTTTTGCATAGCAATTCACGGAGGAGCAGGAACCATTCTGAAAGCGAACATGACTTCTGAAAAAGAAAAAGCTTACCGTGATGCGCTTTCTGCGGCTGTACAATCGGGTTATGAACTGTTGAAAAAAGGAAATTCATCATTGGATGCAGTTACTGCTGCGGTTACTGAATTGGAGAATTGCCCGCTGTTTAATGCCGGAAAAGGTGCTGTTTTTACCCATGAAGGAACGCATGAAATGGATGCTTCGATTATGGAAGGAAAAAATCTTGGTGCGGGTGCTGTGGCAGGCTGCAGGAATGTAAGAAACCCTGTTGTGCTTGCAAAAGCAATAATGGAGCAAACAGAACATGTGCTGCTTTGCGGTGAAGGCGCTGAAAGTTTTGCACGAAAAATAAATTTGCCTTTTGAAGCCGATGATTATTTTTTTGATCCCCTGCGTTACCATCAGCTGATGCAGATAAAAGATTCAGAAAAAACAATGCTCGATCATTCAGAAAAGAAATTCGGAACTGTAGGCGCTGTGGCGTTAGATAAAGACGGGAACCTTGCAGCCGCCACTTCCACAGGCGGAATGACCAATAAACGATATGGAAGGATTGGCGATACCCCTCTCATCGGAGCCGGAACGTATGCCAATAATAAAACGTGCGCTGTTTCCTGTACCGGGCACGGAGAATTTTTTATCCGCGCTGTTGTGGCGTATGATATTTCATGCCTGATGGAATATAAAAACTTTTCACTGAAGCAGGCCTGCGAATTTGTTATGCACGAAAAATTAAAAAACCTTGGCGGTGAAGGCGGTTTAATTGCCGTTGATGCAAACGGTACTATGGAACTGGTCTTTAATTCAGACGGAATGTACCGGGCTGCTATGAAGCATGATGAACTGGTGACGCACATTTATTGATTGTATTCCGTTGCATCGGCCTCGCGAGGACTTTGCGCCAATCGGGCGCGCATGACATATAGTATTAATTTCGTGCGTGCTGTCACGGCCGATGGCAGAAAAATAATAAATTAAACAACGTTTAATGCGAATTTATCTTCCAATTTCGCAGAGTCCTCGCGAAGGGGCGAGAGACTCTGCTACGACACAATCATGAAACGGATTATTCTTTTAATTGCTATTAATTTTGTCATAACTAAAAGTATATTTTCTCAATCATCTTTCACAATTCAGCAAGATTCTTTCCCGGTTTATTTACAATTACATCTTGTCGGATCGCCTTTTTTTTATAGTAACTTTAATAAAACTATTTTTAATCCGGGAATACTTGTATCAGCAACCAAAGGTAAAGTCGAATTTGCAACTGGTTTATTTTTTGATTTCCATACCTTTTATTTTATTAACCAACATAGAATAGCCCTCGTTTCGCAGCAAGATACTTCCCGTTTTTCTTATTTGATTTTCCCTGTTTTCTTAAGATATTACTTGTTTAATGAAAAACTTGTTTCTTATTTGTCTATAGGTACCTTTTTAAAAGGACAAACCCAAAAAAATGGGAAAGTATTATATAGTGACATAGAATATGTAAAGGAATATGATTTTCCAATTCAGATAGGTTTAGGTGCTGTGTATTCGTTTTCAGGTAAAACAAAAATTTATCTTGAGCCATTTATAAGGGGTGTAATAAGCAAAAATGCTCTTAGTGACGAATTAGAAACACCACATCTATTTCCGGGCTTGCTCATTGGTATTTCTTATAATTTTTTATCAATTTATTAATCCTAAATTATTCATTAGCAAAAAATAATTCAAATAAACAATTGATAGGCATACTATTGTGTCCAAGCAGAGTCTCTCGCCCCTTCGCGAGGACTCTGCGCCAATCCAAGCTACAACCAAACCAACATAACCCCGCAAATATGCACCCTGTAAAAAAAGTTATCCTTTTTCAAAAATAATTTTTCAGAAAAATTTCAATAAGCTTACAAAAATCTTACAACAAACGCTGTAAGGATTTTATTTTCAACATACTGCACAAAAAAAAACTAAAAAATCCCGGAACAAACTAAAGACCATCGGTAACAAACTAAAGACTATCAGAAACAAACTAAAGAACATCGTTAACAAACTAAAGACTACCGCGAACAAACTAAAGACCATAAGCATCAAACTAAAAGCCATAAGCATCAAGCTAAAGATCACCGGTAACAGACTTAAGACCATCAGCATCAAACTAAAGACCACCGGGAACAAACTAAAGACCATTGGCATCAAACTAAAAGCCATCGCTGTTAAACGAAACCTAACCGGTATCAAACGAAAGACAATCGCTGTTAGACGAACCCTCATAGGTATCAAACAAAAGCCCATCGTTGTTAAACGGAATCCAACCGGCATCAAACGAAAGACCATCGCTGTTAAAAATTATAAAACTCTTATTTTAATATTCCACAAACAGGGCTTCCTGTTAAAAAAATCGCTGCAAGTTTCTTTGCATAAAGAATGTTTTTTTTAAAAAAATCAGCTAAGTTTGCTTTTTAATTTTTCCGGAGATCAAAAAAAATATAAAAAAAATTAAAACCAATAATAAAAATCCCCATGAAACCGTTTACAAAAATTATTTTAGTAGTGTTATTTGCCATAACATGGAATACCATGTATTCTCAAACTCCATCACGTTGTGCAACCATGAACCATCACCAATGGATGATGCTGAACCGGCCTGATTATGCGCAGGCGTGGCAGATGCGCGAAAACCTCATTCAAAAATGGGTTGCCGGGCACCCGAACCAGTCGAACAAGGTAAGTTTCGTACCTGATACTATTCCTGTGGTGGTGCATGTGGTTTATAAAACTGCCGCTCAGAACATTTCTGATGCGCAGGTATTTTCACAGATTGATGCATTGAATGAAGATTTCGGAAGATATAATGCTGACACCGTGAATACCCCTGCAACCTGGCAATCAATAGCCGGTTCTATGAATTACCGTTTTCAATTTGCGCGCCAGGATCCCAGCGGTCTTGCAACCAACGGTATTGTGAGGGTGAGCACTAACGATAACAGCTTTACAACTGATGATCAGATAAAGTTTGATTCACAGGGTGGATCAGATGCATGGGATGTCACAACTTATTTGAACATCTGGGTTGGAAATCTGGGCAGCTTTCTTTTAGGCTATGGCGAATTTCCTACAGGAACACCGAGTAATACGTATGGTTTTGTTTGCCATTACCAGGCTTTCGGAAGAGTGGGCGCGGTAGTTGCACCTTATGATTTGGGAAGAACAACCACTCATGAGCTCAGCCATTGCTTTAACCTGTTTCATACTTGGGGCGATGATGGCGGATCATGTTCGGGCAGCGACCAGGTAGCCGATACACCTAACCAGGCTGATGCTACTACTACCTGCTACACTTTTCCGCATACCGATGCATGTACAACAACGTCACCGGGAATCATGTTTATGAACTATATGGATTACAGCTATGATGACTGCCTTAATATGTTCACACAAGGTCAAACTTCAAGAATGAATAGTGCACTTAATTCTTTTTATCCTACCATTATTAATTCCATTGGTTTACAGCCGCCATCTGTATTGTCTAACGATGCGGGTATTTCCGGAATTACTATTCCCGCTGCAACTATCTGTGCGGCTCCTTCCATGGATCCTATAGTGACTATAAAAAATTGGGGCGTCAATGCACTCACTTCTGCTACCATTAATTATTTAGTGGATGCCGGAACGGTACAAACTTATTCATGGAGTGGTAATCTTGCCCAATCTGCTACTGCAAGTGTTACGCTGCCTGCCATTCCAATAACAGGCGGATCGCACACCTTTACCTCTTATACAACTAACCCGAATCTCGGCTCAGATCCTAATACCTCCAACGATACTAATGTGACTGCGTTCACGGTTCTGTCAACAGGGCAGGCAGGCACTATAGTGGAAGGATTTGAATTAGCTGCCTTCCCTCCTGCCGGATGGACAGTTTACAATCCCGACAATTCCTACACATGGCTGCGTACTACCAGTGCATATAACGGTGGCCTCGCTTCCATGTACATTAATAATTATGATGATACGGTTTGGGGAAATATTGATGATTTCACCTCTTATAATATTGATTTGACAAGCATCAATAACCCGCAAATTACTTTTTATCTTGCTTACCGGCTTTATACGAACCCTGCATTAAATCCTAATTATTCTGATACGCTCAGGGTAATGATTTCGACAGATTGCGGTGCGAGCTATACTACACTGTATGACAAATTCGGAGTTCCTTTAACAACCACAACACCCTCATGGGCGAATAACCAGTTTACTCCAAGCGCTTCACAATGGAGATTAGAAACAATCTCCCTTGCTCCTTACGCATCTTCACAAAATGCAATTATTAAATTCAGGAATATAGATCAGTATGAAAATAACCTCTACATTGATGATATTAATATTGTGAGTGCAACAGGAATAAATGAAATCAAAACAGACCCGACTTTTTCAGTATATCCGATTCCTGCAAAAGACAAAATTAATATTCAATGGAACGCTGTTTCCGGGGAGGATATTACTATTACTATAACAAACGGCTTGGGTGAATCTGTTTATACGAATCAAGTTAAAAATTATAATGGTACCATTATCCCTGTTGATTTAAAAGGAAAGTCAGGTGGAATTTATTTTATAAAAGCTGAGACTGCTGATAAAGTTATCCGTCAGAAAATTGTTTTGAATAAATAAGAGGAAGAATAACTAAATGAAAAATGGAATGTTGGAATGACGGGGGTTTGCCTGATATTCCAACATTCCATTTTTCCAATCGTAAACATGCTAAAAAAAATCATTTCTTTTTATATTGCTTTTTCTTTCACTGGATGTTTTATTTCCAATGCCCAGGTACATCGTATATGTTCAACAGTTGAACACGATAAATATATCCGTTCATTACATCCTGAATATGCAAAGGAACGTGATGAATTGGAAAGCAAAATCGCTGATTATATTACTTCGCATCCTGCTCAGCGATATTCAGGTGTCACTGTTAATATTCCCGTTGTAGTACATATCGTATGGGACAGCCTTCACCCGGAACGAAATCTCTCTGATGAACAAATTGTTTCACAAATTGATGTGCTTAACGAAGATTTTAACATTACCAATGCAAATATTGCAGAAGTTCCTTCTGTATGGGCGAATCTTGTGGGAAGCTCACGTCTGATTTTCAGCCTTGCAAGAAAAGATGAAAACGGAAATCCTACTAATGGAATAACACGCAGAAAATCTCCTGTAACTTCTTTTTCATTAAGTGACGCTGTTAAATTTGACAGCTCAGGCGGAAGCAATGCCTGGGACAACAATCATTTTCTTAATATATGGGTATGTAACTTAGAGAGTGGCAGTTCAGCCATATTGGGCTATGCTCAATATCCCTCCAATGTTTCGCCCGAAACAGATGGCATAGTTATCAACTACCAGGCATTCGGCAGAACAGGAACTGATTTAAAAGATCAATATAATTTAGGAAGAACAGCGACTCATGAAATTGGACACTGGCTGAACCTTGTTCATATATGGGGCGATGATGATGCATGCTCTTTATCAGATCATATTAATGATACTCCGAATCAGGGAGAGGCTACTTACGGTTGTCCTTCTTCTCCGCATGCTTCCTGCAATAATAGCCCGAATGGTGACATGTTTCAGAACTATATGGACTATACTGATGATAAATGCATGATGTTTTTTACAACCGATCAGCGTGCGCGAATGAATGCTGCCTTTACTATGTATCGTGACACCCTTCGCTATGCCGAATTATATACTATGAATGACATTCCTATGCCGAATGATTTGAAAATTACAGCTATTGATTCTCCTGCTGGTTTGATTTGCAACAAATACATGTTACCGGGGGTGAAAATTCAAAATGCAGGCAGCAATACAGTTACTTCTTTTACCCTTGGGTACCGCATAGATGATGACACCATGATGTACCAGGAATGGACCGGTTCGTTGCTGCCTTCAGAAAGCACTGAATTGGTGTTATCTAAAACCCTTATTCCTGAAGATCTACATGTTTTCACGACACAAATAACAGAGGTCAACGGAGGAAGTGATGATTTTACACTTGATAATTTCAGGACAAGTAGTTTTCTGTATGCTCCGAGCAGATATAGCTGCCCGGTTTATCCTGAAATACCTGAAATTAAGATTGAACCTAACTTAACAAACAATGGAATAATTATCGAAACGAAATACAAAGAAGCTCAGAAAGCTACTTTAAGCATTTACAATATTCTTGGAGACAGAATATATAGCCGCGATTACCTGGAATCACACGGTCAGACAGTGAGTGTTGATGTGAACGGATTTGCCAGCGGAATGTATTTTGTGGAGATAAAAACATTTGATAAACAGGTTAGCCAAAGATTTGTGGTTTATCATTAAAAGCAAATAGATTGTTTAGTGTTCAGCCTTTTATTCTCCGGTTACTCAACAGCTAAAATTTTGAAAAAGTGAATTCGACTGCAACACTTCCTTCGTACTTAAAAAAAACTTCAGTTCCGGCTGATTTAAAAAAAATAGCATTTAAAATTGAAGAAAGTGAGCGCATTACTCGCGAGGAAGGATTGTTGCTTTTTGAAAAGGGCGAAATCGGTTTTCTTGGAATGCTTGCTAATATTATCCGTGAAAGGAAAAATGGAAACTACACTTATTTCAACCGCAACTTTCATATAGAACCCACTAACGTTTGTGTATTCACCTGTAAATTTTGTTCTTATTCCCGCGTTTATAAAAATCGTGAACAGGGGTGGGAACTTTCAAAAGAACAAATCCTTGACCGTGTAAAAGAATATAAAGAGGTTCCTGTTACAGAAGTGCATATTGTAGGTGGTGTGCATCCGAAACTCAGCCTTGATTTTTTTTGTGATGTGCTGAAAGAAATAAAATCATTGCGCCCCGATATCCATATCAAAGCATTTACCGCAGTGGAGCTGGATTATATGATCAGAAAAGCAAAGCTGAACTATGAAGAAGGATTGAAAAAATTAATTTCATGCGGATTGGATTCTATTCCCGGAGGAGGCGCTGAAATTTTTGATGAACAGGTAAGAGCAGAAATCTGCGCTGATAAATGCACTTCAGATGAATGGCTTGAAATTCATGAAACAGCTCACCGACTTGGCTTGCATTCTAATGCAACTATGTTGTACGGTCATATTGAAAATTATACACATCGTATTGATCACATAGACCGTCTGCGTACATTGCAGGATAAAACCAATGGCTTTAATACTTTTATTCCTCTCAAATTCAGGAATAAAGATAATGACATGAGCCATATTAAAGAATCTGTTTTGATAGAGGACCTTAGAAATTATGCGGTATCACGAATTTTTCTTGACAATTTTCCGCACATCAAAGCTTACTGGCCCATGATAGGTCGCAGCACCGCGCAGCTTTCACAATCCTTTGGTGTGGATGACATGGACGGAACAATTGACGACAGCACTAAAATTTATACAATGGCTGGCGCTGAAGAACAATCCCCTGTGCTGACCACACAACAGCTTATAGATTTAATAAAAGATTCGGGACGCATTCCTGTGGAAAGGGATACGCTTTATAATGTGATAAAAAATTTTGAGGAAAGACCTGTAGGTCTTTCTCCCCTCTCACAAAACTATAAGTCATGAAAACTATTATTTCTAATTTATTCCGGACAGTTAAGTCTTTGCCTGTTTTGATTTATTTATATCTTCAAAAACCTTCTGTTTCAGGCTGCCTGTATCTTAACCAGAACTTTTGAAGAAATTTTATTTCATAAGGAAATTTATAAAACCCGCTTTTATACCGCAATCCTGAAACAGCCCTCATGGCTTTTTTATGATACGATTTGAGTTTTACATCCGAAACAGTCGGGTAATATGCGTTTATTACTGTTTCAAAGTTTTTTATATAATCAACCATTTCGGATGTAAGCCAAGGAGTGAGCGGGTTTTTTCTCAGGTCAAAATTCTCCCAATGCGGATTTAGCCAGTCTTCGAGCTTTTCAGGAAAACGAAAACCTGATTTCAACACCTTATCATACATTTCAGATCCTTCTGTAGGGACAGGGCTATAGACATAAATTATAATTTCTGTATCGGGATTTATTTCTTTAATATTCTTTATAAACTCTATATCCTCGTGAATTTGTTTCCATACTTCAGCAGAAGTTTCAGCAGGTGTGCCGAGCACAAAAGAATATTCAGGAATGATGTCAAACTTTTTCATGCGGGCGGCAAACTCCTTTATTTGTTTGCCGGTTTGAGTTCCGCCCTTGTCCATTTTTTTTAATAATGCATCGTTACCTGTTTCCGCTCCAAAAAAAATCATTTTACAGCCGGCTGCTCTCATCAGGTGCAACGATTCATCTGAATATTTATCCATCGTATCAATCCTGCCCTCTCCCCACCAGACCATATTTTCATTGACTATTAATTTAGAAAATTCAGTTGTTCTTTTTTCAGAAACAAAAAAATTGTTGTCGTGGAATTCAATGGCATTGCCACCGAATTTTTCTTTCAGATATTTAATGTCCTTAAAAATATTACCTGCAGATTTTCCTTTCCATCGCGCATTATAAATGGGAACCACCGCACAAAACGAACATGTGAAGGGACAGCCGAAACTGGAATGATAAGCAATCGTTTTAGTGCCGAGGTAGGTTTTGCCAAGATATTTTTCAAACGTATAAAATGAATTTAATCTCTCATACGGCAAAGGCGGCAATACATCTTGATCATAAATTTCATCTTTTTTATTGATAATTATTTCTTCACCGGATTTAAAAATTAAATTATTGATAGAATTAAAATTTAAGTTATTATCAATTGCATTAAGCAATTCGGGAAAAGCTTTGTCTCCGGGACCATTTATTACAAAATCAATGTAACCTGAATTTAAAACAGTTTTGTATTGATTGCTTGGAAAATATCCGCCCCAGATAATTTTTATTCCAGGAAAATTTTCTTTTATTCTTTTTGAGAATGGGATCGCCTGCTTCAATTGCGGACCGGGCATTACCGTACTTCCGAAAAATTTAAATTCACCGGATGAAAAATACTTTTCAATTTTTGTCCAAGAATCTTTTTCAAGATTGCCATCTACAAAAACATATTCATACATTCCTTCTACACTTGCTGCAACCTGCAAAATGGAGTTCGGAATACGCGGCTTGTATTCATTGCTGCGGGGATTGAAAAGGAGAATTTTATTTTTCATTTAATTTTTTTCACTTCATAAAGCCAGTAGTTTTCGCTTCTTAAAATTCCATTATCAAATTTAGTCAAATAATTAATCTGCATGGTATCATCCTTAAAAACTCTCATGCCCGGAGTTTCGTTACCAGAATACATGATAGTGTCATTTAAAACTAAAATGAAGCATTTATCATCAAGCCTTTTTATCCGGCTGAGCATAATTTTTTTATCAATAACGAATGGAGAAGTGTTCCATTTACAAAAGGTGCCGGACTGATTGGTTTCAGGATAAAAAATTTTTCTATCAAGATATCCGCTGACAGGAGGTCCTGCACTTTGATTGCTGATCACAATTGTGTGTTCATTGTATTTACTCTTTAAAATAAATTCTGCAACCGCCTTTCCTTCTGAAAACGGGTGTACAATGTCCATTGAATAAGCAAATCCGGCACTGATTATCTGGACAAAAAGTATTGAATAAACAAAAGGAATTTTAAAACGTGAATTGAATTTTGATATCTTTTCAGACAGATTTTCTGAGAAAAATAAATTCATCGTTGGAGTATATTCCGACAGCCATAAGGAAGTAATGAGCAGCAAAAAAATATATCCGAAATACCTGACTCCAGCAATTATCGGTGACCAGAAAATAAATACTGCAATTAATATTGAAGACAAATAAAAAACAATTACAGATAATGGTTTATCATAAAACAAAATTAAGGGGATGAGAAAACAGAAGACAGAAGGAATGATGGTGAAGTTTTTCGAAATATCAACAAGCAGATTTGTATTCCAGAAATGATATTTTAAAACATCAGGGAAATGAAATAGTCCTTTGAAAAAAATTGAAAATGCCTTTCCTATGCGTTTAAATGAAAAATAGGGATCTGTATCATATTGTTTAAGAAAATGGTCTGTCGGAGGAATTATGCTGTATAAAATAAATGATAGCCCGATAATAAATATCAGGCATAAAATCCCAAAATTAATTTTGGAGATTTTTTTTCCCGAATCAGAATAGAATAAAATAACAGTAACCAAAAACAACGATGCTGCGCACATTAATGAAAATAAGTGCGTGAATGACAGTATCAGTAATGAAATTATAATTGTCGTATAATTTCTTTCTGCATTGCAAATGAGACTAAGGGAAGTAAATAGAAATAATACACCTAATGCATAATTCCTGCTGATAATATTATATTCATAAAAAATAAAATAGCTGAACACAAATAAAATTTTAAATCCATCGGTAAAAGGGGCATTTCTTAGAAAAATGATTACACTTGATGATGAAATGATAATATGCAGCAACTGCATGTAAAACGGGTCATGACTGAACCTCGTTATAACCATCAGCAAAATATTCCATAACAACGGATGCCCATCATACCGTGCATTAAAATAAAGTTCGCCCAGGGAACTGCTATCTCTTGCCAGAAGAAAATGATGCATTTCATCCAACCACATTTCGTGATGGATAATTCCAAAAAGACTTAAACCAAAATACAGACAAACAACAAAACAGAACTTTAATGAAAATGATCGTTGAAAGTTGTTTTTATATAATTGCATAAGTAATTCCGCAAAATAATGATAAATTGCTAAAAGTCATTCTTACACAGGTACAAGCTTTATCCGGTTGCACTAACTGGCAACGATTTTTATGAAATAATTTTGAAACTGATGATGCATCTTTTGACATTACTCACTCTATTTCGTTACACAGGCAGTAAAAACTTCTCAATATTCTGACGAACCGCCTTTGGCGCATACACCCTGGTATAACTTATGAATCTATCCGGGTGATACCTCACCTGAATTTTTCCTGCTAAAATCATATATCAAATAAATTGAATAAAAATAAAATATCATTTCAAGCCACAGCCGGTTATATGAAAGAAAAATATTTCCGCCATTAAACAAGTCAAACTTATTCAGAAAGGACGGAAGAAACCCGATCAGGAGAAACAGTATTGAAAAATAAAGGTGTGACAATGGATGTGCCGGAATCAGAAATTTCATGATTAAAATAAATGGAAGGATCAAAAATAAATTATGATACGTGGCTGAGCCGGGTTCAAAAACCAGGAGGCTGATTACAGAAATTGAAATTATAATCTCAATAAAATAAGTGCTGTTTTTTGTTTTAACGTAAAAAAAAATTAAAGTTGAAAGCACTGAGGCATAAATCAAAAATTTTAAGATTGCCTTACCTGCAGGAAAATTAAAAACGGGATGCGGATTAACATGAACATCATAAATAAATAAATTATTCAGTAATGATTCCCAGCTTTGGTATTTTATTGAATAGGGTTTTCCTTCATAAAGATTACCCTTTATATGCGAAATAAAAATGTTATTGAAAAATTTTGTGTACCCTTCAATCCCGAAAAAAGAAATGCAAACAAGATGAATTGCAACAAATATTGCGAGTGTTGCCGAAATCATTTTCCACTTTCTTTTTACCAGGAGAACAGGTAAAAAAATAACCGGGAGGTATTTAAGAGCCATAACAACTCCCCATGAAAGTGAAGCGAAACTATTTTTATTCCTTTTAAGAAATAAATACCCCGTTAAAAGGAGGACGGTGCAAAAAAGATACACCTGGCCGAGAAACAAATCATTTGCCAAAGCGAACCCTGTAAGGAACACAACATTGATGGAACTGATAAAATTCCATTGCGTAATTTCCTTGATTAAAAACCCGCAGGCAATAATAAGGAAAATATTTACTATCAGCCAGGTTCTTTTTGCTGTTAATGGTTCAAAAGGTGTAAGAGGAAGAAACAACAGGGCATCAGGAGGCGGATATAAAGCAAATTGTCCCTCAGCATCTATTCCGTATTCTTTAATTTTCCGGTTGAACAAATCATTATTATATAAAGCAGACACATCTTTATGCTCACTTAATAATTTTGAAGATACATAGTAATTAGGAAAATCAGAAGTTATCTTTTTCCAGCCGGGAAGGATGCCGAAATAAATTTGAAAAAGAAAAAGAATGATTACGATATAAATTGAATCAAAAAAATTTTCTTTTTTCAAATTTCATAGTATGAACTAAAAAGAAAGATTTGCCCCGATGCTTGGCAGTATAGGCAACTGATCTACTCTTTCGCCCCTTACCCTGTCATAGTAAAAAATATTATTGCGGTCATATACATTCACCACACTTGCAGTTGCTTCGAGGATGGAGTTTTTTCCGATAACGAAAGTTTTCTTCAGTGCTATATCAAGGCGATGATAATAAGGCAACCTGCCTCCATTAAGATCCGCATATTGAATACCAAGATTACCGTTTGCATTGGTATAATTCACATTGAGACCCTGTTGGAAATTAAGATAATTATAAAATCCCTGTGTTTGCGTAAACGGAAAGCCTGATCCGTAATTCCAACGTGCATTAAACTCCCAGTTCAATTTTTTTCCGAAAGTATAAGAACCGGTCAGGTTAACGTTATGCCTGCGGTCAAACACGGGTTCATATTCACGAATACCGTCATAGCGTGTGTTGAATCCCAGTGAGTAAACTCCCCAGAAATACAAGCGCTTATAATCATATTTTAATGAAAAGTCAACACCTTTTGCAATTCCTGTTTCAACAATGTAATCTTCTTTCAGGTAGTCGGGCTGGTCTGCATTCTTATCATATATTTTGTCACGATTAACACTGGTGAGCTGGTAAAAATCCTTTATATATCCTTCAATATTGACTTCAATATGGCGGGGCAAATCGTATTCAAAACCGGCTAACAGATGACGCGCTTTTTGTAACAGGCTTGTTATCTCTTTACCATTATACTTATCGGGCAACTCATCGGTGCCTGATAAAAACCCGTAAAATAAATTTACTACATCACGATCAGATGTTGCGGCAATCAGATTTTGCGCATAGAGTCCTGCAGCAGCTTTAATCCTGAATTTATCTGTCACATTCATTTTTACTCCTATACGGGGTTCGGGGGCAAGCTCCGCTAATGAAGCATAATAATGCACACGGAAGCTGGGATCAATTACTAACTTACCGATTACTTTTTTATAACGCATATAGATGCCAAACTCGGTGGTGTTTTCCTCCTGTTCTATTTTTTGGTTTACATAGTTCTGAAAAGTGAAATTAGTTTTAAAGCCTAAAACTTCCAGCCCGTATTTTATTTCATCCTTCCGGTAAAAATAGGTAAAGTTAAGCCCCATATTAAAGCCATTAATCAGGCTGGAGCGTTCTTTTTCATCTGCTTCCTGCAATACAATTTTATATTGTGAATACGCTAAAATTCCATCTATCAAAGTAGCAGAACCTCCGGGAACAAGTACAAAGCTGGCACCGCCACCGGCCGAATTCCAATGATAGTCGGACACTCCTGCATATTTCACTTTATCATTAAAATCAAATCCGAAAAGGTTGAGCTTACTTCCATTTTCTCCGTTAAAAACAATTTTACCATATAAGTCATTAAAGCTATAGGGAATGCCGCCTGTGTCCACATAGTTGTAAAAAGTTTTGGAGGATTGGTCGAGGAAGGAGGTTTTGCCGTCAATAATGTACGAGATGGAACCGCCACCATCGGGCGGGGCTTTTTTGATGGGGCCTTCGAGCATCAGTTTTGAATTGAATGTGCTGAGAGAAAATTTTCCGCCAAAACGTTTTTTATTTCCATCTCTTGTTTTAATGTCCATGACAGAAGAAATGCGCCCGCCATATTCAGCGCCAAATCCTCCGGTGTACACATCAGCGCTTTTTATAATATCGGTATCAAAAACTGAAAACAGGCCGATGGAATGAAACGGGTTGTAAATAACCATGCCGTCAAGGAGCACTTTATTCTGGATGGGTGTACCTCCGCGAATATAGAGTTGCCCGCCCTGATCGCCCGAAGAAATAACTCCGGGCAGTACCTGGAGGTATTGTGCAAGGTCAGGATCGCCACCCACGGCAGGAACCTGTTTTATTTCGCGCGGTGTGATTTTGGTGACACCCATCTGCACAGAAGTTTTTTGTTCTTCTCTTCCGGCTGACACTTCCACTTCTTTTAAGTTAACTGTTCTTTTTGCGAGGTAAAGTTTTTTGGAAACAATTTCGTCTGCGCTCACTGTAACAGGAGCTTCCAGCGTATCGTAGCCTACAGCAGTAACTTCAAGGGTATAATCTCCGGGAGGAATTTTTGAAATTGTAAAATACCCGTTCACATCTGTAGAGCCGGCATATTGTGTTTTTTTTAAATACACATTAATAAACAGCACCGGTTCACCGGTTTCTTTTTCATAAACAAAGCCTTTGACAGTTGAAGTTTGGGAATATGATTTTATCGAAATTAAGAATAAAAAAATAAGAATAAAAAAGGTAAAGATGATTTTAGTTATTCGCATATGTATATGTTGCGGTTCAAAGACCGATTATTTTTGACCGCAGAGTTCCGCAAAGAAAAATAAGAGAACCGCAGAGGCATTATAGATTATTTACTATTCTTTTAATTCCATCCTTCAGCAACAGGACATTGAAATTTATCAGTAAACCCAATTTACATCCTGATACTTTCAGGTATGTAAGTACCTGGGCCAAATGAATATCATTTAAAGCCTCGACTGCTTTTATCTCAACAACTACTTTCCTATCAACCATTATATCTAAACGATAACCACATTCCAATTTCACTTCCTCATAGATAAGCGGCAGCGGCTTTTGAATTTCAAAATATAAACCTGTTTTAGAAATTTCATAAGAAGTGCATGCTTCATAGGCTGATTCCAATAATCCAGGTCCGAGTGCTTTATGAACTTTAATTGCGCATCCTATTATAATCTGAGAAATTTCATTCTCATTCATGGGAGAGATATTGTTTTATTTTTTTCTTTGCGTTCTTTATTTTTTTCTCCGTGAAACTTAGCGTTTATTTTTGACCGCAGAGTTCCGCTAAGTGAAATAATAGAGAACCGCAAAGTCTATTCAGGTATTCTTTTTTTTCTTTGCGTTCTTTATTTTTTTCTCTGCGAAACTTTGCGTTTGTTTTTGACCGCAGAGTTCCGCTAAGTGAAACAAGAGAGAACCGCAAAGTCTATTCAGATATTCTTTTTTTTCTTTGCGTTCTTTATTTTTTTCTCCGTGAAACTTAGCGTTTATTTTTGACCACAGAGTTCCGCTAAGTGAAATAAGAGAGAACAGCAAAGTCTATTCAGGTATTCTTTTTTTTCTTTGCGTTCTTTATTTTTTTCTCTGCGAAACTTTGCGTTTATTTTTGACCGCAGCGTCTATACAAATTAGTTACTCATTTCAATAATCAAATCAAATTCTTCTTTTTTTAAAGGCATTACGGAGAGCCTGCCGATGCGTACCAGGCCAATATCTTTTAAACGCTTTTCTTTTTTTATCTGCGCAAGCGTTACGGGGTTTTTTAATGCTTTGACGGGTTTAAGGTCAACTGCCACCCAGCGTTCGTCTTCTATAGTCGGATCGGGGTATGCTTCTTTGATGATTTTTGTTATGCCGACCACTTGCTGCCCTTCGCTGCTGTGATAAAATAATACTTCATCATTTTTTTTCATTGCATTGAGGTGAATGCGTGCTGCATAATTGCGCACACCGCTCCAAACAGTTTGCCCGTCTTTAACAAGTTGCTCATAAGAATACGCGTTGGGTTCTGATTTTACAAGCCAGTAGTTCATTGCTGCTGAATTTTGAGATGGCGAATGTAGCGAAAAAGTTTATCCATCACTGTCAATTAATCTGATGACCACATAATGATGTATTACTTTCTTTTTGTTTCATGCGGAACTGGCGGGGATAACCAACTGTGACCAAAAGGTTTACCTTTACCCCGCTTTAGTTTTTATTTCTAAAACTTCCGATCCTTTTAAATCCATTTAATGAATAGTGCCGATGCCCTTGACAGGCAAGTTTACAATGTGGTGCTTTTTACATTGATCCCCTTTGTGGTGGCGTTTTCATTTATTGTTTTTGTGCTGTACAGGCGCAGGCGCGAATCATTGTTTAAGCTGAAAGAAGCTGCTTATAAGCTGAAAGAAGCTGAACTGGGCACCCAGGTGGCGGAGGTGGAAATGAAAGCGCTGCGTGCGCAGATCAATCCGCATTTTATTTTTAACTGCATACAGTCTGCACAAAATTTTATTCATAACAATGATTTAAAAAATGCCAAAGAATATCTTAATAATTTTTCGAAGCTCACACGGTTAGTGCTCGAAAATTCGGTTCATAAAGAAATTACGTTGCAGGACGATATGCAGACCATCCATCTTTACCTGGAGCTGGAAAAAATTTGCGTGAATACTTCTTTTGATTTTACCATTCATATTGATGCCCGGGTGGACAGCGAAAACACGATGGT
>JBDSOU010000216.1:0-24708 GCA_039914625.1 Bacteroidia bacterium
AGCATCTCGTTATTTCAACTGTAACAGGTTCATTCAAAAAATTTGAAGGAAACATGATTACAGAAGGAGATGATTTCAATAATGCAAAAGTAAATTTCTCAATGGAAGTAAATAGCATTGATACCAATCAACAAATGCGTGACGAACATTTAAAAGGAAGGGATTTTTTTGAGGCAGATAAATACCCGAAGATTACCTTTCAATCAACATCATTTGCTAAAGATGGCAATGATTACACAATGACTGGCAATTTAACTTTGAAAGGAGTTACAAAACCGGTTGAATTAAATGTAGAATATGGCGGTTCTGAAAAGAATAGTTACGGTCAGTTAAAGCACGGCTTTGAAATATCAGGAACAATTAACCGCAAAGAATTTGGTATGACTTACAATGCAATCACAGAAGCAGGCGGATTAACATTAGGAGAAGACATCAAATTTGTTGCAAACATTCAGGTTGCAGAATTGGTAGAAGTCGCGGTATGAAATATCTCGGTAGAGCAATATAAAGTAAATTCTAAAATGGAAAATAAAATGAAAGTTGAAGTTTGGAGCGATGTCATGTAAACTTACAGCAGGCGAAAAAGGTGTTCGGTTTATTTTATACGCTGGCAAACCTACTGGTGAAAACATTGTTTCTCAAGGTCCGTTCATTGCCGATAGTTCAGAAGATATTCAGCGTCTCTTTCAAGAATACAGACAAGGAAAGATGAAGCATATTTCAACTATTCCTGAAACTCAAAAAATGTTGTTTTAATAAGTGAAGATCTTTGATCAAAACGGCAGTTTTTCCCCTTCTGTTTCTGTTAGCTTTCTGAAAATCGGAAAAATTTTATCGTATAGCTTTTCTCCCGAACGGTTGATTATTTTTCTTCCGTCCATTTCATTTACCAAAACAAGTTCGCCCATTGTACCGGTAGTAAATACTTCATCGGCATTGTAAATTTCCGTTAGCGAAATATTTTTTTCGGTGATTGACACAGAATTTGCCAAAGCAATATCAATCACTTTATTTCTTGTAATACCCGGGAGACAGGCATCAGCACTTGGCGTATAAAGTTTTCCATTCTTGCAATGAAAAATATTGCAGGCATTTGTTTCCGCAACAAAACCATAATTATCCAGCATCAGTGCATCATCAGCGCCTGCCACATTCGCTTCAATTTTAGCAAGTATGTTATTGATAAGATTGTTGTGATGGATTTTTGAATCAAGATTCATAGGAGAATTTCTTCGCACAGAACTCGTGATAAGTCTAATTCCTTCCGAACCATAAACCGGTTTTTTCCATTCAGCCAACACAATTAATGTGCAACCGCTTGTATTGAGCCGTGTATCCATGCCGCTTGTAATTTTTTCTCCGCGTGTAAGTGTGAGGCGTATGTGTGATTCATCACGCATACCGTTTGCTTCTAAAGTTTCGAAAATATTTTTTTTGATTTCTTCTTTTGCGGGAACGTTTGCAAATGCAAGCGCATGTGCCGAAGCAATCATGCGGTTCAAATGTTCTTCAAGACAAAAAATTCGTCCGTCATAAATGCGCAGTCCTTCCCAAACAGCATCGCCTCCCTGCACAGAACTGTCAAATACAGAAACTTTTGCTTCGTTGCGCGGCACAAGCTTTCCATTTATACTTACTAATATCTTTTCGTTCTTGGGGTTAAATGATTGTAACATATGTTATGCTTTTACTGAATGTTGATAAAGAAAATCGTAATAAGGTTTTGATTCCAAATATATGTTTTCAAGGTGTAAAGGCAATTCTGTTTCCTTCTCCTTGAAAGGTTCAAAGCCTGTTGAGCGGTGAACATTTTCATACCAGTATTTTGCCCACACTCCGTCTTCCTTTTTCGGTCCCGCTTTCCATTTCAACATGGATGGTCGAAATTCTATTCCAACTTCACTACAAATAATACGAAGTAATTTTTCTGGATTCTTAAGCAATTCGTTGGAATCAATAACGAGGCAATGAAAATTATTTCCTTTGAGATAATGATACAAATCAAAATTTTGTTTGATGCCGATGTCGCTTAATTGCGGTTGAGAAATTACTTTGGCATAAGAAATCAAAACCTGTTTCGGATTTCGTATCAGCAAAAGATTGAAAGAGTTTTTGAGAAAGTTCAAATCAATATCAATAAGATGATGTGTCATTTGTTTGCAAAAAAGAACAGGCTGTTGCCATGAACCGGAAATGATTTTTTCAATCACTTTATTTCCGTTATGTTCCTGGCTTTGCAATACCTCTTCGCGACCGGGATGTTGAATTGCTGTCTTCACTAAATAATGTGCGTACAATGGTTCATCCAAAACCCGTGTATCATTTCGCTGCGCAAAAGAATACATAAATGCAGTGGAGATATTCCTTGGACCACTCCAGAGTTGAATGATTTTATAATTCATGTTCTATCTTTCCCAAATCCGCAATCACAGTTATTTATGGAAAGAAAATATTTCAAACTTCTGTTTTCTCATTATGCATAGTTAGTTTCATTTTTGATATGTCAACAGGTAAATTACCGGCTCTGCACCGGAAGCCCCATTTGAACTTGAAGTTACAAAAACTTTTACCGGCAAATTATTTTCATCATATTCAACTATTCTTTTTTCAAACATTTTATCACGGCTCGACCTTACTTCTTTAATCATGTTTCCGTGTTTATCATAAGTGTATTCGCGAAGCAATTCACCATTATTAGTTTCGTAAGTTGAAAGCTGCCCCTCCGGATTATAATTCAAATACGTGTTATTACTTAAAGTTATGCCCGAAGAAATTTTTGCAAGCAGTTTTCTATTCGAATTATACTTGTAAGTCCATTTGTCAAAGTATTTGGAATTTGAGGGTGAAGTTTTTGATTCAATAACCACTTGATCATTATTTAAAAGCCGGTATTGAAGAATATTATTTTCATTTAATGGGAAACTAATTTTTATTTCATTCGACCCGTAATAATAAAGTAGTTCTTCATCAACAATTAAATTAGCCGCAGCCACTCTTTTATAACTGTTCCCGTTTTCATCATAAAAATTATTTTCAGAAGTTGTTTTTGAAATTACGTTTCCGTTTTCATCATAAACGTAATCAACAGCCGATGTCAATTTTTTATTTCTGTATGTTGCTGTTTTAATCACCTTGCCACTGTCATTGTATTTAATAACATATCGGTAGTTGCAATCGCCCCTGTCACTCTGGCAATAAGATACAAGCTTACCCCGCGCATTCATTTCAAGTTTTTTTATTTCTGAAGTATCTGCTTTCAACAATCCATCTTTAGTTTTATTTTTATTAATCCGATAAATTATAACTGTCTTAAATTTATCTGTGCCAACAAAATCAGAAAGTCCGTCAAAATATTTAATATAAACTTCAGACACGGAATTGAGTCCCTCATAAGCCGGTTGATTCATGTTCTTCAGTACCGTTTTACTATCCGTCTTACTTTTAATAAGTGACGCATAGGGGCCTTTCTTATTCAAAAACTGCTTTAGTTCATCAACAGAAAAAGAAAGTGTTACAGAATTACCTCTGTAAAAAGAGGAATTAAGATGGTATGGAAAAAAATAAAATCCAATTTGAAATCCATTGAAATAAGCAAATCCATCTGCGGGATTCAACTCATTGTTAGTATAATCAGGTTCCGGCTCATCAAAAATTTCTTCAGTTTGCGACAGCACATTCAGGTAAGAAGTGTATTGCTGCTTTGCTTTCTCATTCAGCGCTCTTGTGAAATTTTGTTTTTCATCAGCAGAAAATACATCATCATTGTTCCATTCATTACCGGAAGTAACATCAAAATAATAAATCTGTATAAAATTAAAATCTTCAGACGATTTGTAGCTTTGATAAACAGTTTCGTAATTAAAAATTATTTCCACTGTGAGCGTATTCTTACAAAGGGAAATAACGTGCGACTGTACTTTTTTAAGCACTGGTGAAAAGTTAAGTTGCTCCGCAGAAAAAAGACCAAGCAGCGTTGCGATATTTCCATTGAAACGCTGGTAACCCTCCAATGATTTCTTCATATGCACATGGAGCGCACTTAAAAATTCCGGTGAGTTAAGCTGATCAGTACAAATTGATTTAAGCCGTTCATTGATGGTGAATTGTTTTTTTATATTCGGGAGATCAACAAGCCGCAGGTATTGAACTTCAATTTTATCGTAAAGGTTTAGTTTTTGAATATCAATTTCTGAATATTCTGATTTAAAATATACTTCCGTACCATTTAAAAAGTCATGTGCTGCATTGCAATCCTCACAGTCTGCGAAAGCATTAACAGAAACAAACAACAAGCACGAAATAAAAATAACCCGCATGTCAGCCTCGAATAAAATTGAAGTAAACAAATAATGTTTCGCTTTTAATATCATACTCTACTTTGACAGCATTAAAATATTTTCGTTTGAAATACGATTCAATTTCCGCTTCGGTGGTTTCTATTTCTTTATCCTTTGTTTTTATTTTATAATTTAATCCTTTATCAAGAATGGCTTTAAATAAAATACAACCGGCTATCATCTTATCGGAAATCAACAGGTCTTTTCCTTTTGCTTCGAGAGTTAATGAATCATTGTCATTAAAAGACGGAATTACAAAATTTGCATTGGGAGCATAAACACCCATAAAATTTTTAAGCTGTTCATCCTCCTCCCTAAATTCATAGCTGCCGTTTTTTTTCAGGTGTGTGTTTAATGGCAAGTTGATAAAGTTAAAATCGTTTTCCCAATTATTTGTGGCCGGGTTAAAATCAAAAACAGCGGAATCAATTTTAAAAATAATTCCTGTACCGTTTATTTCAGATTGAGTAAAACAAAAATCTTTTGGTTTTTCAATAGTTAAATAATTGCTGTTATTATAATGAATGTAGTATGGAGAAAAGTAAAGCTGTGCATTTTCCTGTTCGCCTTTCTTATTGGTAACAGGAATATTATTTTTGACATCCCATTTACGAAGTAAAATTTGCGGAAACTCAAGCGCGCAACGTTCGGGTTCCATATCTGCATTCAAAGATTCCTTTTCTCCACGGCTGCTTGTAATATTTAATAGTATGCGTGAATGTGATGTTATAATGCAGGGATTAAAAATTAATTTCATTCCGTTTTTGTTTGGGATTGTAAGATACGTTGCTTCATAAGCGACTATACTAAAAGAATAGAATCCTGCCGATGATCCTGAACTGGTTTGTAAATCCCGAAAGAATAAATGATTGTAAAAAGTATCAATGGGTGCATGAAAGTTGAACACCATTTTATTTACTGCTTCCAATTCAGCCAAACTGCTGAGTAAAGGGGTAAAACCGGTTTTATGATAAGTGGTATCCACGCATCCGCATTCAGCAGTCGGAGGTGCAATTAATTTCCTGTCATTTTTATACAGTGTTATATTGACGAGTTTCCCTTTCTCATCATAATTTTTCCACTCTCCCTGCTTCAACCCTTTTTCAACCATTCCCTCATATTTAATTTTTCCATTTTCATGATACGAAGTAAAAATCCCTTCCTGCAAACCATCAATCATGTTTACTCTCATTTTATTTTGTCCGTTTTCATACCATTGTTCATGCAATCCATTTTCTTTTTTATCTGAATAAAATCTTCGCTCAGAAAGTTTTCCGTTTTTATGCCATTGCAAATGCTGGCTGACAGAATCATTTATCGGCTTAGATTCTGAACTCATTTGACCTTCTTCAAAATAATTAGCATTATAGCTGCATACGTTTTCCCTGCAATCTTTATTTATTGTCTTCTTATTTCCATTTTCGTAATATTCTGTTTTTTCTGAATACAATTGCTGATTTTCGGGATCGGATAAAAGTTTTTCTTCATATTTATTTCCGTTTGCATAATACTGAACCCACTTTGCAGTTTTAATTCCATTAGTGTATTCACCATCTTTAAAAACTTTCCCATTACCAAACCATAACGTAAATTTTCCATTTGCAATTCCATCTTTCATTTCAACCCGCGCTGCTTTTTGCCCGTTAATAAAATATGCTGAAAAAACGCTGTCTAATTTTCCGTTCTTAAAAAATTCTTCATATTGAATTTGAGTATCAGAATATTTTTGAATGCGACTGTATGATGCTGAATCGCTGCTGTATTTTATTTCTGCATCCTTATGTTTTAATAACTGTTCGCGTATTTTTACTGCTGCTTCTTTTCTGTAAGATGATTTTTCATCTTTATTCTTATAGACAGCTTTAATATCGGCAACACTGCCATCACTTAACCAGTTAATGGTATTTGAAACATGAAAATAATTGTTGGGATTATCAGTAACAGATTGCAGTTGCCCGCTTTTATACCAGTTAATTTGTGTTCCGTATGCACGCGATTCATAATAAAACACATCAGATTTTATCAACCCATTGTCAAAATAATTTATCAGCCTCCCTGCAGCATGTCCTCCATCATCAGGAATCAATAAAAATTGTTCTGATTGAACGGTGCTGTCGCTGAAAAATTCCTGTGTCTTATAAAGCGCCATTCCGTTTTTACAAAATTTGGAACTTACTACATTTCCATGCGCATCCATTTTGGTAATATATCCGGAAGGCACTGATTTTTTTTCTCCCTTTTTATCTGTAATAATTTCATAAGAGTTTTTTTCTTTAATAGAACCATCTTCATTCCATAAGGTGCTTAATTCTGTTTTCAAACCATTTTCATAAAAACTTTCTTCAGATAGTTTTCCGTTTCTGTAATAGCTTTTATAAACACCATCGCGTTCGTTGTTTTTATAAGAATGTGTTTGATTTAGTTCTCCCGTGTCATAAAAACTTTTACACAAACCCTGTTTGACAGAAACCAGTGAATCATTCCGGGTAATTATTGCAAACGTAGTAGTGTCTGAAACATTTTGGTTTGAATGATAGTTAACCTGCACACCTGTCTGCAAGCCATCTTTATAAAACGAAACTGCGCTTTTTACTCCGTTGTCGCGGTATTCAAGCTGAACCCCGTTTTTCAAACCATTTTTATACTGATAAACTTTTTGTGGCTTTCCGCTTTTGAAATTCTGAATATATGCCCCATCGTATTTTGTAAAAATATGCTTCAATGAATCGCGTGATTGATACGCTGTATATTCAACTTCTATTTGACCGTTATCAAACCATTTTTTTCGTTGACCATTCATCAAATCGTTTTTATAAATTGCAGTTTCATTAAGCTGCCCGTTTTCAAACCACGATTTATGCATGCCGTTTTTTTCACCTAATGTAAATTTTCCTGAATCGCGCATTGCCCCATTGGTGTAATAAGAAATCACCAAACCGTTCAAAACACTTTTTTCTTTAACAGTGTCTTTAATAATTATAAAACTTTGAGACGATTGCTTTTTACCGTTGTTATACCAGTATTCAGCTTCGCCCGAAATCATATCTGTTTTATAAATAATTTTTTCTTTTGGCAATGCATTGTCAAACCATACCTGCCACAATCCGTCTTTTTTATCCTGAACATAATTTGCTTTTATTCTGGGAGAGCCGTTTGCAAAGTTTTCGATATAGGTTCCGCTCAATACACTCTTTTGTTTTCCGTCAACGGAAACAATGGTGTAATTCTTTTCAAATTGTTTTATGCCTGACGGATACCACTGTTCCCATTTTTTGTCCGGCAGGTTATTGGTGTAGTATTTAGAAGAAGTCAATTTCCCAGTCACATCCCATTCGTATTGAAACCCATCCTTTACATCAGCAGTTGAATTTTGTTCCGATGATTTTGTTCCGCCAGAATAAAAAGAAAGTATGTTTTTTTTATTCCCAGCGGAGGTGATGATTTTTTGAATGCTTTTAGCTCCCGGATAAAAAACTGTGTCAACTGACGCGGCTTGTCCAAATGAATTTGAAATCATAAAGCCATAAAACACGAAAACTAAAAGATAGCGCATACAAATATTTTTAGACTGAAATTTTATGGGGCAAAAAAATAAAGCAATCCCAATTTCACAATATGCTTAATTAATAATTGAGAAATTGATTTTGGAAAAATACAAAAAAATTCCAAAACCAGCTATGATATCATAGCTGGTTTTGGAAACAGGTTTGGATAATGTGAAAGGTAATTTAGTTTCCTTTTTTATCCAGCATCAGGATTTCATTCACCACCACTTCGGTCACATATTTCTTCACACCTTTTTGACTAGTGTAGGTTTTGTTTTTATCACTTGGATGGAACCGAAATTTTATTCCCTGTTTCATCAATTTCAATTTTATAAATATTGGCTTCCTTGACGGAACCATTGTCGTTCCATATTGTACTTAACCCTGTTTTTAATCCTTCTTTATAAATACAGTCTTCGGATAATTTTCCATTTTTGAAATAGCTTTTATATGCCCCGTCCCGTAAGTTATTTTTATAATTATAAGTCTCCCACATTTCTCCTGTATCATAATATTTGACATAATATCCATGCTTAACTGAAATTATTGAATCGTTTCTGTTGATTATTTCGTACCGAGTACTGTCATTGACTTTCCCGTTTGTATAATAGATTACCTGCAGTCCTGTTTGTAAATTGTCTTTATAAAAAGAGACCGTATTTTTTCTTCCGTTATAATGATAATCAACCTGATCACCGTTTTTTAAACCATTTTTAAATTGATAACGTTCTTTGGGTTTTCCATTCTGGTGGTTTGTGATATATTTTCCATTATATTTCATCCTCGTACCGTATATGGAATCCTTGTATCCATATAGAGATTCCTCTCCGGCAAAGATGCCATTGCTATACCACAATTTCCTTTTTCCGTTGTCATAACCGTTTTTTAAATGGTAAACGTTATTGATCTGCCCTGTTTCAAACCAGATTTTATACAAACCTTCCCTGTGCCCATTAATATAATTGCTCCGGTCGCGTTTAAGCCCACTGCTATAATATCTTATAAACAATCCATTTAACACACTTTTTTTTCCAATTCTGTCTTTAATGATTATATATGTTCTAATTGATTCTTTTTTTCCATTCTCATACCAATATTCCTCTTTTCCGGAATTAAAACCTTCTTTGTAATCTATCCTCTCTTTACGAAACCCATTTTCAAACCATGTTTGATAAAAGCCATCCTTTTTACCTAAAATGTAATTGGCTCTGGTTTTAGGCGAACCATTCGAATAATTCTCCATATAAATTCCATTCAAAACACTCTCTGGTATGCCGTCAACATAAATAATGGTATAGTTTTTTTCATATTCCTTAATCCCTGTTGGAAACCATTTTGCCCACTTTTTATCAGGCAAGCTATCCGTGAAATAGCTTAAATAAATTAATTTACCCATCGCATTCCAGCCGGCATTAAGTCCATTAGGTTTATTTCCGTCCAAATTATTCTCCCAATTTCTTATACCGTCTTGATAAAAATAAACCATGTTTTTTTTATTTCCCGTTGATATTATTATACTGGAAGTGTCATTGGTTCCACGATAGAATTCTATAACAGTAGAAATATTTTGTGTAAACGAAACCGAAGGGAGAATAAAAGAGAATAAAAAAATAAAGGCACATCGTTGAAAAATTATCTTCAATAAAAAAGGACGAGTATTAAAAAAAGTAGTCATTGCATATTGAACTTAAGGTAATAACGAAAATGATTGAGGAAAAGTACAAAAAAATTCCAAAACCAGCTATGATATCATAGCTGGTTTTGGAGAACAGGTTTGGATAATATGAAAGGTAATTTAGTTTCCTTTTTTATCCAGCATCAAGATTTCATTCACCACCACTTCGGTCACATATTTCTTCACACCTTCTTTATCGGTGTAACTGTGTGAAGTTAGTTTTCCTTCAATAGCAACTTCGCTTCCTTTGCTTAAATATTTTTCTGCAATCTCTGCAGTTTTTCCCCATGCTACTAAATTGTGCCATTGTGTGTCTGTTACTTTTTCACCTTTTGCGTTGGTGTAAGTTTCGTTGGTAGCAAGCGCAAGTTTTGCTACTTTGTTTCCTTTGTCAAGATTTTTTACTTCAGGTGCTGCACCCAGGTTTCCGATTAGCCTTACGCTGTTTCTTAAATTGTTCATGATTTTTTTGTTTTTAATTGTTTGACTTATTTTGATTTTGTGTTTGATTTTTGGTTTGATTAAAATTGATGCTGCAAAGATGTGGGCACGGTTTTCCGGAAGCCGGAGGATAACCGTTTACTTATGAAAAAAATCGGATGTAGCCGTTTGTAAACGGAAACAAAAAAATCTAATTCACCTCTGAAAAACTAATATTATTTTAATAAAATTTTATGATTGAGAAATAACGTTTCTTTGCGCACTTGAATCGGATAAAATAATAATTTCTTTAATAATAATTCTCGCTTTTGTGGTCGGTGTGTATCTTTTTATGCAACAATCCAAATTTGGCAAAGCTCCAACTGGTGAACGATTAGAAAAAACAAAACGCTCTCCAAATTATAAAAGCGGACAATTTCAAAATATAAGTCCGACTCCTGCATTAACGGAAGGGGCAAGCTATTTCAAAAGTTTTTAAAGGATTTTTATTCGATAAAAGTAAACGTGCAGCACCGATTGATGTGCTGCCTTCGGTGAAAACAAATTTGCTATCGCTAAACGTGAACAAAAATGTGCTGGTATGGTTCGGGCATTCATCTTATTTTATGCAGGTTGACGGAAAGAAAATTTTGGTTGACCCTGTTTTCAGTGGAAAAGCTTCGCCTATTAATTCTACAAAAAGTTTTAAAGGGAGTGATGTTTACACAACAGATGATATTCCAGAAATTGATTACTTATTTATTTCGCACGATCATTGGGACCATCTGGATTATGAAACTGTGGTAAAACTAAAACCTAAAATCAAAAAAGTAATTACCGGGCTTGGCACGGCTCAACATCTTGAATATTGGGGGTATGATGCAGCTATAATTTCAGAGAAGGACTGGGACGAAAAAATAATCCTCGATAATGGTTTTGTGGTTAATACAACTTCAGCAAGGCATTTTTCAGGAAGAACTTTTAAGAGAAACCAGGCAATGTGGATGGCTTATGTTTTGAAAACACCATCAATGAAAATATATATTGGAGGTGATTCGGGTTATGATACTCATTTCAAAAAAATTGGTGAAGCGCACGGACCATTTGACCTGGCAATATTGGAATGCGGGCAATACAATGAAAACTGGAAATACATTCACATGATGCCCGAAGAATTAATTCTTGCAGCACAAGATTTAAAAGCAAAGAAATTTATTCCTGTTCATTGGGCAAAGTTTGCTTTAGGTCAGCATGATTGGGATGAACCGATTATAAGAGTTGTTGCTGAAGCAAAAATTAAAAACGTTGAAGTGTTGCATCCGATGATTGGAGAGGAAGTTGATTTGAAAAATGATTCGCAGAAATTTTCGGAGTGGTGGAATGGTGTGAAATAATTATTTTTACAGAATAAAAAATGGAACACGGATGATGCGGATGCGGCTGATAAAAACGGATTTCTATCTGTGTATATTCGTTTAATCCGTGTCATCCGTGTTCTATTAAATTTACAAATAATCACAATTAAAAAAACAAACAACATGGCACAAGTAAATCCTTATTTAATTTTCAATGGCAATTGCGAAGCAGCATTTAATTTTTACAAAACAGTTTTCGGTGGCGAATTCCCATACATGGGAAGATTTAAAGAAATGCCTCCCACGCCCGGAAAAGAGGTTGCACCCGAAGATGCAGAAAAAATAATGCACGTATCATTACCCATCAGTAAAGAAACCGTTTTAATGGGAAGTGATTCAACAGTTGAGTCAAGAGTAGCAATGGGACAAAACATTTCTATTTCAGTAAACACCGAGAGCGAAGAAGAGGCACATAAAATTTTTAACGGATTATCTGCCGGAGGGAAAATAATTATGCCACTCGAAAAAACTTTCTGGGGAGCGTTGTTTGGAATGTTTACCGATAAGTTTGGAATAAATTGGATGGTGAACTACGATTATAATCAGCAGCAGAAATAGGAGCCACTGATTGCACAAATTACCACTTTAATAAATCTGTGGCAAACATATTCTATCATGAGCACCGTTATTTCCAGATCAAACTTTGATTTTTTAAAAGCCTTAAAGAAAAACAACAATCGTGATTGGTTTTTAAAAAATAAAAATCGCTATGAAGCGGCACACGAAAATACCATTGCTTTTGCAGATGCATTGCTTGCAGAAATGCGAAAGCATGACAACATTGAAAATGCATCAGGCAAAAAAAGTTTGTTTCGCATTTATCGCGATGTGCGTTTTTCAAAAGATAAATCACCGTATAAAAATTATTGGGGAGGAAGTTTTAAGCGCGCCACAAAAAAATTACGCGGAGGATATTATTTCCAAATTGCTCCCGGTGATTCATTGGTTGCAGGTGGTTTTTTTGCGCCTAATCCGGCAGATACTTTACGGATACGAAAAGATATGGATTTGAATTTTGGGGACTGGAAAAAAGTTTTGTCGAACAAAAAATTCAAAACAACTTTTGGTGAAATGAAAGGAGAAAAAGTTCTTATTGCACCAAAAGGATTCTCAAAAGACAATCCTGCAATTGAATTGCTTCGCTACAAACAATTTTATTTCGAACACCGTTTTACTGATAAGGAAGTATTGGGTAAAGATTTTTTAAAAAATCTCAATCAGACATTTAAAATTCTCAGAACATACTTTGATTATATGAGCGAAATATTGTCAACGGATGCAAACGGAATTTCACTGATTAATTGATTGATGGAAATTTTATTTAATTTGTATTATAAAAATATTTTTATATGACCAAAACCCGCCTTGAAGCTTTTAGTGACGGAGTGATTGCCATTATCATCACTATTATGGTTTTGGAATTAAAAGTCCCTCATGGAACAAAATTGATAGATTTACAACCATTAATTCCTGTTTTTCTGAGCTATATTTTAAGTTTTATTTTTATTGGGATTTATTGGGGCAATCATCACCACCTAATATACACTGTACATCATGTGAACAGTAAAATTATCTGGGCCAATATGCATTTGCTTTTTTGGCTTTCCCTCATCCCATTTGCCACAGCGTTCATGGGCGAAAATTATTTTGATAAATTACCCGTTGCTCTTTACGGAGTAAGTTTGCTGATGTGTGGTGTTTCCTATCAAATTTTGCATAAAACAATTATTGCGCACTATACACACGAGACCAAACTTAGCGAGGCTCTGCAAAAACAAGGCAAAAAAGGATATATATCACTTGCATCCTACTTACTTGCAATACCACTTGCATTTTATTTCCCAATCGTATCCGCTTTGCTTTTTGCTTTTGTTGCAGTGCTTTGGATTATTCCCGATGAAAATATTGAGAAGGCGTTACGCGAATAGTCAAAATGATAGCAGTTGATTTATTTCGAAAACTTGCAATGTCTTTTCCTGGTGTGGTTGAAATGCCTCATTTCGAAAAAACTTCTTTTCGTGTAAACAAAAAAATATTTTCCACTCTTTCTGAAAAAGAAAACATTGCAATGGTCAGGTTATCCGAGGTTGATCAGAGTGTTTTTTGTGATATGAATAAAGATGCGATTTATCCTGTACCCGGAGGATGGGGAAAACAGGGCGCTACTTTTATTGATTTGAAAAAAGTAAAATTGAGAGTATTGAGGGATGCCCTTACCTGTGCATATAATGGAGTTATTTCTAAGAAGAGATAATTGTCCCATTCCGGATTGGGCACGTTTTGTAAAAATGGAATCAAACTCTATTTTTACATTCTGTTGCAAAAAAGAAGTATCTTCAAACGCTAAGAAATTATTAAATGAACAACGAAAAAGTTTGCCTTGAATGTGGTGAACCTCTAAAAGGCAGAGCCGACAAAAAATTCTGCGATGACCAGTGCCGCAGCAATTATAATAATAAAATGAACAGTGATGTTACAGCAGAAATGCGGAACATCAATAACGTCCTGAGAAAGAACCGGAGAATTTTAGAATCAGTTACCCCTAAAGAGGGTAAAATTTCCATCTCAAAAACAAAACTGCTCGACAGAGGATTTAATTTTAAATACTTCACGCATACACATAAAACACAAAAAGGAACGTTATATAAACTGTGTTATGATTTCGGGTATTTGTCAATAGAAAATGATTTTTATGTGGTGATTAAATGGGACAAAGAATAACCCGCAGGAAAATGTAATTTCCTCCTTTTAATCCTTTGCAAAAATTCAGTGTTCCTAAACGCTAATTGACAATTATCGCCAGGCACTTAAAATACCATTCATCAGGATGGCTGTAATGCCCCAGTATCCCCAATTGACAAAAGCCCATGCCCAGCTGCGCATTTCAAAAATTTTCATCGTAACAAAAACAGGAAGCAGCACCATAATTGAAAACGCAACGCCATGAAATACTCCGTGACCGAAAGTTGCATAACTATGACCGTCAACAGGATCGGCTACCTGGAAAGTATCCACTCCGCCTCCTCCTGTAACCCAGCCCCAAAAGAAAAAAGCAAGCATAAAGGACATAAGCAGAGCGAGCAGGTACAAGACAGGCTTTGGTCCGGAGCCGATGCTCTCTTTTGTAAAACCGCTTGCTTTCATCCATGCATTTCCCATTACTGCAGGATGATAATAAATGAAACCCATAATCATGGGCACTAACGCTGCGCATATAAGCGCCATAAAATTCATGTCAGGTTGTTGCATAAGTGTTTTGGTTTGATTGTTTGAATGACAAATATACAATTTCAATTTATTCTCAAAAATATGGTTGTTAATCACCAGGATTATTTTTTATGTATCAGTCTCAATGGAAATTTATGAAAATGTATATTTGTGTATGTCAGCAGTAAAATTCACAACAACAATTTTAAGATTTGGACAACAGGGTGAAAAAACCGGCTGGACGTATATTATAATTCCTGCTGATATTGCGCACAAATTACAACCGGGAAATAAAAAAGGTTTTCGTATAAAAGGAAAACTTGACAATTACAAATTTTCAGGCAAGAGTTTAATCCCGTTAGGAAAAGGTGAGTTTATTCTTACACTTGATATAGGAATAAGAAAAGCAATAGGAAAAAGGCATGGAGCCATGCTCAATGTGCAAATAGAATTTGACAAAAGCGAATATCAGCTTGATTCAGAATTTATAGATTGTCTGAATGACGAAGCCGAAGCATTAAAATTTTTTAACACATTAACTGGTTCGCACCAGCGTTATTTTTCAAAATGGATTGAAGGAGCAAAAACAGAGGAAACAAAAGCAAAGAGAATCGCGCAATCTATTAACGCTTTTTTAAAGAAACAGGGTTTTCCTGAAATGTTGCGTGCTAACAGAACTAACAGGTAACCCGGCACCAAACCATTTATGGCAATAATTAAGATCGGGTCATTGTAATTAAGATTCTCTCCTCGTAACTATTTTTCACAAATCAAGAATGAAAAATGTTTTTCAATGCATTTGTTAAATCAGGAAAATGAAAAGCAAATCCTGAATTTAAAATTTTGTCAGAGGAAATTTTTTGTCCGTCAAGAACTATTGAGGCTTTTTCGCCAAGAACAGCTTTAATTACAAAAGGTGGTACAGGCATAAGCAAATGCATTCCGGTTGTTACCTGCGAAAGTGTTTTCATAAAATTCTTATTTGTCTCGGGATAGGGTGCAACAGCATTGAAAATTCCATGCATCATTTCATTTTCTATCGCATGAATGATCATCCTGCATACATCATCAATATGAATCCAGCTGTAATATTGTTTGCCGTTTCCGAAATATCCCGCAATTCCATATTTCATCGGCTTATACATTTCCAACAACGCTCCGCCTTTTAACGACAAAACAATTCCAAAGCGAAAAATAACAGTTCTGATCTGTATTTTTTCAAATTCATGATTTGCTGCTTCCCATTGTTGGACAGTATTCGCCAGAAAATCATTACCCGGATTAGCTTCTTCTGCCATCAATTCCCGGTTGTTTTTCTGATAATATCCAATGGCAGAAGCACAGATAATATTTTTTATATGATGTGTGTTTTTTTTTACAGCATCGAAAATAGTTTTTGTGGCATTCACACGGCTGCTTATAATTTCCGCCTTTCGTTTTTTGGTCCATCTTTTTTCAGCAATTCCTGTGCCTGCAAGATTTATAATATGGTCTGCATTATCAATTGCTCCATCCTCAATAAAACCGCTTGCGGTATTCCATAAATACACTTTAACATTATTTTCAGAAGACCTGGTTCGTGACAAAATGCTAATAGTATAGCCTTTCTCCATCAGCATTGCCGATAATCTCCGGCCTATAAGTCCTGATCCTCCTGCTATCAAAACATTTTTCACTTTGAAAATTTTTTAAAGTTTCACAAACTTAAAGCAAAAAATCTTTTGAAATGCTGATGGAATTGGTTGAAAAGGAAGAATGATTTAATAAATTTGTAAATTCGTACACATTCATTATTCTTAACTAAGAGATTATGCGTTTTAATAAACACGTTTTTATTTGTATCAATGACCGAAAAAATTCTGACCGAAAAAGTTGCGGAGAATCCCGCGGAATGGAGTTGGTTTCTGAATTCAAAAAAATTATAAAAGAAAAGGGATTAAAAGAAATTATTCGTGCACAACGTACCGGCTGTCTTGATGCATGTGATTTCGGCCCTTCGGTTGTTGTTTATCCTGAAGGAATTTTTTATGGTGGTGTTCAGTTGAGTGATGTGGAACAAATTGTAAATGATCATTTGATAAATAATAAACCGGTTGAGCGGCTCATTATTAATTTCAATAAAGTTGAAAAAAACCGTAATCAATAATGCCTTCATTGAGAAATACCGTATTGATCTCGAAGTGATCCGCAATACGGCTGCACAAATCATTAAAGATTTTGGTTTGTCCGCAGTTGAAATTACCTTCAGTGGGAATGAACAAATTGCCTATGAAGAACTGAAATCGCAAATTATTCCTGCATTAAACAAGCTTTATAAAAGCAATCATTCAGCATTCCTATCACTCTTTTACCGAATAGATGTAAACGAAAAAAAAGTGCATGAAGTCATCAGTAATTCATCAAAAGAAGATCAGGCTGAACAACTTTCAAAGCTTGTGCTTGAAAGAGAATTTATGAAAGTTCTTTACAAAAAAATTTATTCCTAAATTTGCTGAACCATGTGGAAAGAAGAAAACAATCAACTGAAGAAGACGTTTCAGTTCAAAAATTTTGTGGAAGCTTTTGCTTTTATGACCCGTGTTGCTTTTATTGCTGAAAAAATGAACCATCATCCTGACTGGAAAAATGTTTATAATCGCGTGGAGATTTCTTTAAGCACCCACGATGCAGGTGATATTGTAACCGACCGTGACCGAAAGCTTGCGGAAGCAATTGATAAGCTGGGATAGTTAAGGCAACTTTAAAGCGCTTAAAATTTAAATTTCTTTCAGAAAAGATTTTATTTTTGAGCATTCTGCAAAGCATCTTCAAAAGTAAGGTGTGACTTCAAGGCTTCCTCATGAACGGACCTCAGCCATTTATCATCATTGATTTTTTCCGACAGCTTTGCTTTTAATGTTGTGTCGTTTACCTGGCTTATGATCTTCTGGGTTTTAGCAAATAAAATAGCTTTTAAATCGTTATTATAACTTTGATTTTTTAATATACATTTTGAAATGGTGGAATATGCAGAATCAATGTTGCCGGAATTAAAATAAATTACACTCAGGTTTATTAACGCATCAGGGAAAAGCGGAGCAATCCGGATTGCTTTGAGATAATATTCTTTTGCCAAATCATGATTTCCCTGCTGATCGTAACATGTACCAAGATCATTCAATAAATTGAAATGATAAGGATTTATTTTCTCTGCCTTTTTAAAACTAATGAAAGCCGCCTCCTGGTTTCCGGAATAAAAATTTGAAAAGCCATTGTACCAGCATACTGGTGTTGAAGCATAGTCCATCGGAAAATATGCCGATTTTGCATTAGCCGTTTCCCTGATCATTGGCCCCCATGACCGGGTCCGTTGTGCCCTCAGTGCATTTGATAAATGCATTTCCGCTTTCAACCGTTTTTTTCCAATCGTGAAACCGATGCCGGAAATTATAATTGCTGAAATAAAAAAAATGGTATAGACTTTTTTGCTGTTTATTTTTTCCTTTTCAGGAAATATTTGTAAATATTTTGACTGCACCACAGCAAGAGTGAGCATTAAAAAAATCATGGTGAACGGACGCTGACCAGGAAATCCAAAAAATGAAATTATTATAAACCCAGATAAACCAGTTTGCATCAGCCGCATCAGCAGTTTATCTTTTTCGTTTTTCGTTTGTGAGATTATTTTTTTACTATAGTTTAATGCGAACACAAACAAAACGATATAACAAATCAAAGCAGGAATTCCTGCTTCACAGGCTACAAGGAGAAAATCATTATGGGGCATTTCAAAGCGAATGACTCCATAATTCATATATGGCGCCATTCCCATTCCATATTTCGGAAAATAAATTTTCCACTCTCCCAATCCAACTCCGGTAAGGGGATGCTCCTGAATCATTCTGAAAGAATTTCTCCAAAGAATAAATCTTTCATAAGTGCTGTTATTATTATCAATAGAAAATGTTTCAAGCGCTACCGGGTCAGTGATATATTTGAGGGTAATCTCTACTTTCGATTTTATTCCTTTGAAAAAAGGCGGTTTTGAATAAATAATAATACCTGCGATTATTAAAACTAAAACAAAAACTGATATTGAACCTATCCGGATTTTTTTATTCTCAAATACTATTTTCCTGTACGCTACAAGCAACAAAAACATTCCTGCAAACAATCCCAGCCATACAGAAATAGTTTGCAAAACAAAAACAGTTAATAAAATGAGTATGACACTTATTATTGAAATTGTTTTCCAGAATCTCTTAAAAATAAAAATGCCGTAAACTATGAAAGGCAGTGCCATTAAAAGCGTTTCTGAGTAAAAATTTTTATTACACAGGCTGGATGAAACTGAAAGCTTCACCTGCATGGGTTTTCCCTTCATAAAATAATCCATAACGTCTGGATAAATCTGATAAAAACCAATTACAGAAAAGATCAGGACAGAATTAATTATATTTTTGATGATGACAGGCAATAGTTCATCCTGTTTGTGAATCAGAATAAGAAGGCAGAAATAAAAAAGCAGGAAAATTAAGAGACGTATTAATTCGTAGAAAGATTCGTTTTTGTTGATGGCCCCCGCAATGCTTACCGCATTAAATAAAATGAAGATAACAAGAATGAAGGAAAGATTCTGTTTTAGAGAAGGTACTTCAATTTTATTTTTTTTGAGTAAAAAATAAACAAAGGATAAAAAAACAAGGGCATCAATGCATATAAACCGTAACGATAATTCAGGATCTAAAAGCCAGTCTGAATAAAACGGAAAAATTTTTAGCGGTAATAGCACAAAAACCATCAGGGAAAAAATAATTATTGAAGTTTTCCTATTTATTGAAAAAAAATTCATTTCTTTCCTTTGTATTTTAGCTCACTGTAATATTAAAGTATGAAAACAAGATTGGTTTGCTGGCGTGAAAATAAATTAATTTTTTGAAGATATGACCTCTGAACAAATGATAATTGAGGTAAAGAAGAGAAAAACTCTTTTCCTGACCGTTATTCTTTTAGCTTTTATAATGTCCTTTGTATTTCAATACAGGCTATTGCAGACATTTCACTCTTCTGTCAGCTTAATTGTGAACGAAACAGATGTGACTGATTTAAACGGACCCAGCCAGTTTATTGGTGATTTTATAAATACCAATGCATCAAGCGTAAACAGGATTTTCAAGTTTGCCTATTCCAGCGAAATGATGGATCACCTGATAAAGAAATTTAATCTTTATAAATACTACCAAATTGATCCGACTCAAACATTTGCTTATGAAAAGGTAATTTCAACACTTTCGAATAGAATACATCTTCATAAATCAGAGCCAACTACTATAGTAATAACAGTTACTGACAGAGACCGATTCCAGGCGGCTTCCATTGCGAATGAAATAGCCCTTATGCTAAATACCATTAATGAAAACTATTTGAAAAAACAGTTAAAAAGAAAGGTCGCTTTATACGAGGGGATTTATTTGAATGTCACAAAAGAACTTGACCAGCACGAAAATCAAATGATTAAAATTCTTGATTCTTATAAATCTATCATCAATACTCTTGAAAAAAATAAGGGGGATGTTGAATCTATGAAATATGCATTAATTGATCTCACTACCAGCCTTAAAAGTAAAAGAGAAGAATTAATTAAAGTAAAACAGACCTATGCTTTATTGCTTGAAACTTTTAATAAAGAACACCTGGAAACGATTACAATTATTAATACTGCCCTTCCGGATCACACCTCTAACACCAATTCAATTTTAATAGTCAGTTTTGTATTCGCATTAATTGCGGTCTGCTCAATGATTGTAGTAATTAATATTTATCTGACCAATAAAAAATATGTTGATCTTATTTTTAAAAAATAATTCTTAATAGATCAGGAGAGCAAATTAAATAGCAGGAAAACCCCAGCTATCTTTTCTCCCAGATTTATTTTAAGGTAATTCATAACAATACCGGTAGCTCCTTTATTTTTTTCAATATAATTTTCAGTTGCTGATTTAATTTTTTCCTTTTCTCCCGGAAAAGAAATCAATTCATCAACCTTATTTTTTAACTCATTGGCTGAAGAAACACTGAATCCTGTTTTATTTTTTATCAATTCAACTGCTTCGGGAAATTTTTGATAGTTGGGACCAAAAAAAACCGGCTTGCCGAAGACTACTGCTTCGAGCACGTTATGAAGCCCTTTTGAGAATGCTCCGCCTATATATGTAAAATCAGCGTACCTGTATAAAGACGAAAGCATTCCGATATTATCAATGATGAGCACTTCAGCATCAGTGACAGCAGATTTTTTAAATTCTGAATAGCGTATGCTTTTTTTGGAAACGCTCTTTACAAAATTATTAAGTTGCTCTTCTTTTATTTCATGAGGAGCAATAATAAATTTAAACTCTCCGGCAGACTGATTAATAAATTCAGCAAGTACTGCTTCGTCAGGAGGCCAGGTGCTTCCGGCAATAAGAATTTTTTTTCCCTCACAAAATTTTTCAATTTCAGGAAATGATTTTCCATGCAGGCTGTTCTCATATACCCTGTCAAAACGTGTATCTCCGCTTACTGTAACATGCGGAATACTATTCCTATAAAGCAGTTCTAATGATTGCTGGTTCTGAACAAATAAGTGCGTAACTCTTCGAAGCATTTTGTCAAAAAATTTACCGTACCACTGAAAAAATATTTGTGACGGCCTGAAATCAGCAGAAATAAAGTAGAGCGGGATTTTTCGTTTCTTTAACTCACGTATATAAAAATGCCAGAAATCATATTTCACAAAAAACACCATGGAAGGCGCCACCAGGTCAATAAATTTTTTTGCCTTCCCGGGTCCGTCCAATGGTAAATAAAAAATATAATCAGCAAGAGGGTCATTTTTTTTTATTTCATAACCGGAAGGAGAAAAAAATGTTACGGCAATTTTAAATTCAGGATACTCTTTTTTAAGCGCTTCAATGATGGGTTTGCCCTGCTCAAACTCACCTAAGGAAGAGCAATGAACCCAAATCCGTTTTTCATTTTTGTCCGCGAGCGCAGTACGGATAACGCTGAAAATATTTTTTCTTCCTTCAATCCATTGTTTCGCTTTTTGATTGAAAAAAGAAGCTGCTAAAATTCCGGCTCCGTAAATTTTAACTCCGACAAGGTAAATGAATTCCATCAAATCAATTAAAATAATATTTATTGGGGGCTTTACGATATATCGGCAACATCCATCCTGCCCGTATTCCGAACAGCAGGTCCACCCGTTTTTTATCGTCTCTCATCATCGTATCAAAATTATAATCTCTCCGGTTTTGCGTAAACGCCTGGATGAATTCAAAACCGCAATAGAAATTAACAAGGTAGTGGTTGCCGAAATAATTATAGGTAATTGATTCGTGCATTTCGATTCCATTGGTTAAACGGTCATATCCTTTTTTATATTCTTGGTCTAATTGCGGTACAGTATTTTCAACTGTTTCAATTTTAATTTTGTGCTGCATAAATCCGGGACCCGCCATCAGCACTATTCCTGAATTCGGATTTGGTTTTTTAAACGTAAAAAGCTTTCCAAAAGTAAGCGAAACATGATAACCCCTTTCGAATAAACGTATATCTGCATATTGTCCGTTATTACCGAGTATTAATCCCTCTTCATTTGCAATTCCGTCAAAAATAGAATCTTCCTTTAAATCGTTTCCGAAAAGGTATCCTCCGTTTAATGAAAAAATAAAATTGTTTTTCAGCTTATAAGAATAATTTAATTCAGCCATAGAACTATTTCCATACCTGTCAGCCATATCACCCCCGGGAAACTGGTAGCAGTAGCCTACTCCTAAAATGTGCATAGCAATTGCTGAATCGCGGATGCTTCCCTGTGAATAGGTTTTGGAGCAGGTAAAAAGGGAAAAGAAAATAATGACTGGAAAATAACGTGTGATAAAATTATTTATCATTTTAAGAATAAAGTTTAACGGAAGCGCTGCCGGATGTAAGCGCGTTTGTAAAGTAACTTATTTTTTTTCTTTTGTGCTTTCTTTTGTATTAATTTCCATTATTGATGCAAGAACGGGTAACATCGTCCTTTGTATGCTGTCGATCCTGAAATGTAAGCGACTTATTGCAAAACGGACAAAAAATTTCCAAATTGGAACTGTTATTTCAGGCTATTGTATCCTTGTGCGAACGGATTATCCCTTTATACGAATAGGTTGCAGTTGTTTGAGAAACGGTTTCCTTTTCATGAGCACGAGGTTCCGCCTTATTTCCACTCATTGCCGCGCCATGCAAAACGACTTCCCTCCTGTGCTAACGGGTTAAACCCCCATGACGAAATGATCTCATCCTTGTGGTCACTCATCTTACTCTCATGCGAAACTCCTGCCGCGGAGCGCTAACGGTCTGCCGCCCCCTGCTAATCGATGTTATTGTGCTCTCAAAAAATTGATTTATTACTTTTAGATAATTGATATTTAGCCTTATAATATTTTTGGTTTTACAAAAATCGATTTAGAGAATAAGATGATGCTAATTTAAATTGTTTCCGGAATTCTTTTAATTCAAAAATGAATTTGTAAGAAGGTGTAAGATTTTTTCAAAATTGATCCATTATAAAAGATGTGAAAAGATTTTGAGAAATGGTGGGTTTTAGGTTTTTAAAATGCCAAAGTCTCCGGAGGAATCGGCAGACCATGACCATTCTGATAGCATCGTCCGTAACGACACAGACGAGGGCGAACATGGGAAACCTTATTTTCATATCTTTTTAAATTTCCAAAGCTAAAATACTTTCTGTCGTATCCATTCACAAGCCCACACCCACAATGGTGAAAACACCGGTAACCAATTTGAATGCTTTTCGTACAAAACCTTACAACAATCTTACCTATTCACTTAATTAAAAACAACTAAACATTATGCGTATTAACGGAACAGTAGTCTATTATGAAAATCACAACGGAGCCGGGTTGGTAAGGGAAAAGAGCACAGGTGAATTTTATTCGCTTACACGGAATGAAGTACATCCCGGATACCTTATTATATATAACGGGTTAGAAGTTAGCTTTCACGCGGTTATTGAAAATGAAGAACCCCTGGCAACAAAAGTCCAAACCGATAAAAAACTTAAAACCGGTATTGTAAAAAACCTTCATAGCAAAGAAGATTTCGGATATATTACAGATAGGAAGGGAAGGACATATTGGTTTAAACCATCAGAGGTTATTGTTCGGGGAACTAAGAGGATTCAGCCTAATGACACGGTGCAATTTTTTTCGTTGCATCGTTCAAACCACCCTGTTCATTATGCTTTCGGGGTAGCGTGCGATAAAAGGACGGCTATGGAAAAGTTCAGCATAACCAAAACCTGGGATGTGCAGATAGCGGCCCTTGCAAATCTTGCACAGACAGAAAGCTGGAGCTATACTAATTTTGATATGGAGCCTTTTCCCCTGCTCGAAAATTACTTTATGCATACGTTTGAAAATGTTTTTAAGCAAGAACGTATCGGCTATTTTACAAACAAGGAAAAAACCACAGCATACGCATGCTTTCATACCGGGCTGGTAAGCAAAAACAATGAAGACATTTATGGTGTTTTTATAAAAACCATATCTAAAACATCGGGACCTTCGGTACCGCGCGACTGGAATTTCAGTCATTTCACAGACAGGTGGATGACTCTTTTGCTGCAATGCAACCCCATTCCGCTTCCTGCAAGCTATAGTTGCATGCAGGGGTTTGACAGCTTTGATACTTCTATGGAAATAAAATCAAATATTAATATCCTATTCAACCACCAAAAGCATTTTATTCCGAAACACTTTTTGCTTCAGGGTGATGAAAATTGCGCAGCACTGATGCGGCAGGCAATAGATAATACGTTAGCGATGGTGAAGTCAGGGAAGATAATTCCGATTGCCAAATATTTTTATGGCAACATTGAATTTATCGTCCCGCTTTATTTTAATGGAAGACTATCTGATACCGCATTGGTAATTAAAAGAAGCGATGCTGATTTTTATCTTGCTCATAATTTATGTCCGCTTGATATTGCTTATAAAAATGCCCGCCTGTTAGGGCCCGTAAACAGTGATTGGCTAAAGCCGGTATATGTTTTCAGTGAGATCCCTGTAGAACAAAATTTCGCA
>JBDSOU010000174.1:0-4436 GCA_039914625.1 Bacteroidia bacterium
TCAAAAGATACTTTTAATTTGTCAGCAAGAGAAAAAGAAATTCTGAAATTTCTTGTGGAAGGAATGAGCTATAAAATGGTTGCAGATGCAGGTTTTATCAGCATTGAAACTGTTCGTGGTCATATCAAAAATATTTATGAGAAACTGCAAGTACATTCAAAATCGGAAGCTGTGGCGAAAGCGATTAAGAGGAATATTGTATAAATTCCTAAAAAACAACTAATTACTACCGTTTCTTCAATTGTCAACCCTAACTTTCCTACCATCCTGTCCAACTTTCACCTGAAAATTCCATCTTATCATCCATCTTGTCATATTCTCCGCCCGTGAAAACAATCTCCCAGTCCATACTGTCATATTGATCAACTGTCAAAACAAACTTTCCTATTATATAAGGAGTCTAACCCTTTTATTAAGCAATCTCCCCGTCCGTCAAACCCCAATTTCCGGATAGAAAACCCGGCTTTCCCATCACCATCTGTCCCTGCGTTTGTCGGGAAAACCCCTTCCCAACCATCATTTTGCCCTGTTTTTCCGGCAAAACGAACTTTAAACCTTAAACCTTAAACTTTATACCCTTTTTCCCTAACCCCCTCAATTTCAACCCCTGTTTTTTTTCACTTCCCCACCTTCGTCCACCCTGTTTTTAGTATTTTTACTTAGAAAATTCACTTACTATAATAAGGTTAAAAACGACAAATTAAAAAATTAAAAATTAGGGATTAAAAATTTTAATCAACACATCAACACATCAATAGATCATCAACTCAACAATTTTCTCATCTTATGAAAATAAATCTTTTCAAATTAGAAAACGGAATCAGGATAGTTCACGAACATTCAACTGGAAGTGAAATTGCACATTGCGCATTAATAATAAATGCAGGCACGCGAAATGAAACAAAGGGAAAAGAAGGCATCGCACATTTTATAGAGCATGTATTATTCAAAGGCACCCGCAATCGCAGAGCCTATCACATTCTCAGCCGCATGGAAAATGTGGGTGGCGAAATGAATGCATTCACAGAAAAAGAAGAAACCTGCGTGCACAGTTCATTCATGTCCGGTTATTTTGAACGCGCTGCCGAATTATTATCCGATATCGTTTTCTGTTCCATATTTCCACAAAAAGAAATTGTAAAAGAAAAAGAAGTTGTGCTCGATGAAATCCGTTCCTATCTTGACACTCCTTACGAACAAATATATGATGACTTCGAAGGATTAATTTTTTTCGGTCACCCGCTTGGAAACCCCACGCTTGGCACTGTTGATTCTGTAAAAAATTTCAAACGCAAAGACATATTTAATTTCATCCGCAACAACTACAGCACCGATGAAATGGTATTTTCCGTTCTCGGAAATATTCCTGCGCAGCAGGTAAAAGAAATTGCAACAAAATATCTCGGTCGCATTCCGCAGCGTTTATCTGAAAAAGAAAATCAAAGAGTAGCTGTGAAATACAAACCGCGTTCAATGCAGATTGAAAAGCCAACAGTTCAATCGCATTTCATGATGGGCAACAAAGCCTATCCAATTAAAAGCAAGCACCGCTTGCCGTTTATTTTACTGAATAATATTTTGGGAGGACCCGGTTTAAATTCGCGCCTCAACCTCGGCATCCGTGAAAAATTTGGTTTCGCTTATGCAATAGAATCAAATTATAATGCTTACCGCGATTCGGGAATATTTACCATCTATCTTTCCACAGAAGAAAAATCACTTGAAAAAACTGTTTCACTTGTTTATGCTGAATTGAGAAAACTTCGCGAAAAGAAAATAAGCAAAACGCAGCTGGGGCAATACAAGCAGCAGCTCATCGGGCAAGTAATGATGTCACAGGAAAACAAAGCCGGCATCATGCTCGCAAACGGAAAAAACGTGCTCACCTTCGGAAAAGTTTTTTCCACTGCTGAAATTGTTTCATGGATTGAAAGCATCACTTCAAAACAGTTGCGCGAATTAGCGAATGAGATTTTTGAAGAGAAGAATTTCAGTACGCTGGAATATAAAGGAGGATGAAAATAGTTTAAAGTCTAAAGTTTGAAGTTAAAAAGCTCGATGCAACTTTCAACTTTAGACCTTTAAACTTTAAACTAACCCAAATACATCACCTTCTTCACCGCATCAATCACTCTTTTCGGATTCGGAAGATAAGCTTCAATTAAAGTAGGAGCGTAGGGGAGAGGAACATCACCTCCCATTACACGCAAAACAGGAGCATCCAGAAAATCAAATGCCTCTTTCTGAACTTTAAAAGTTATTTCAGAAGCAAATGCGCCAAGCGGCCACGACTCTTCAACAATCACTAAACGATTTGTTTTTTTTACCGAAGCAATCACTGTATCATAATCAATCGGGCGCACGGTTCGTAAATCAATTACTTCTGCATCTATATTTTCCTTTGATAATTCTTCAGCAGCTTTCAATGCGACTTTCATCATCTTACCAAAGGAAACAATCGTCACATCATTTCCAGCTTTCTTAATATCAGCAACACCAATCGGCATTAAATATTCTCCTTCAGGAACTGTTCCCTTATCACCATACATTTGTTCAGATTCCATAAATATTACAGGGTCATTATCGCGAATAGCAGATTTCAATAAACCCTTTGCATCGGCAGGATTCGATGGAACAATAACTTTTAATCCCGGGCAGTTTGCATACCAGTTTTCAAATGCCTGTGAATGTTGTGAACTTAACATTCCGGCAGATGCAGTTGGTCCGCGAAAGACAATCGGAACATTAAAATGTCCGCCACTCATGCTCATCATTTTTGCAGCGCCATTTATCACCTGGTCAATCGCGACAAGTGAAAAATTAAAAGTCATGAATTCAATAATTGGCCGCAAGCCATTCATAGAAGCACCGATTCCAATTCCGGTAAATCCTAACTCAGAAATTGGAGTATCAATCACACGCTTTGCGCCAAACTCATCAAGCATTCCCTGGCTCACTTTGTAAGCGCCATTGTATTGCGCCACTTCTTCTCCCATCAAAAAAATATTCGGGTCGCGTCTCATTTCTTCGCTCATTGCTTCGCGCAATGCTTCACGGAACTGGAGTTCTTTCATTGTTTGAGGTGTGTAGTAGTTGGCAAAAATAAGGATTAATGATTATAGCTTTGTCGGATCATCCAAATCGTAATAATCCAGCCGTTCATCATTCAATAAAAAATTGTCGCCTGTACGTTTCCATTTTAAAGTCCCTATCAACATACGAAGTGAAATTTTTATGTATGGCGCAGGTTTTACATCATTTGACGAAAAATTTTCTGTTGATCTGTAACTGCCTTCGGCAAATGAAATATTTCTTCTGAAAAGCAAACCAATTTCCGGAACAAAATGAAATCGTTCGCTTGTTCCTATATTGTAATTAACTCCTGCCTTAAAATTCCTCGACCGGAACTTTACAATCGCATCATTCCTTCCATAAAAAAACGTATCACTCAATGTAGCGAACTGATAAGCATTTCCATCCGGCTGAATAAAAAATGATAACATATTATATTGACTTGTCTTAATCATGTATGTAATGCTTAAAGGTATTGTGATTTTCAGTTTGCTTTTATCGCCAATCCGGAAAATAGCTCCTAATATTGGTAAAGGCAATCCTGTTCCATAAACAAAACTGTAAACAAGTCCGGCATGATAAGAAAAGTTACCGTTCACTTTATGCTTGAATAACAAATGTCCCGTAAAACGCAAATCGTAACTGTTTAAAGTTTCAACATCTTCGGCAATGCCTGCATTTACTCCGGCAAGCCATGTGTTTTTATTTCCGCTGTTATAAATTAAACTCGCTCCTGCCGAACCATTTACCAGCATGTGTTGGGTGTCAATGAAAGTAAAAAAGGGGAGGGCATAACCTGTATTCAGGTTTGCCAGAACAACCATGCTTTTGTAATCTAAATTATTTGTCAGGCCAAATCGCCTGCTCAGAACCGGATATACAAAACCCAACTGGCTTTTAGCCATGCTGAATTTATCAGAAGAATTTTTCAGTTCAGACGGAATATCATACTGTACGGAAAATTTTAATTGCGGATTTAAAAACTTTCTGTCCTGCGCAGAAAGGTTAAAAGACAGAAAAAATAAAATAAAAATGGTTAACAGTGTTCTGAATAGCGCCATAGAATAAAATTACAGTGCAAAATAAAGTATTGAGATCAAATAAAATGAAAATAGTTTAAAGAACTTACTAAAGAAAAAAGTCTTATCAATCATCATCCTCTTCTTCTATTCCATTTAGGGAATTAAACGCCTGACGCAACTCGCTTAAAGTGTGTCGATCATTTTGTTTTCCTGCTAGATCAATTCCTTTCAAATACATTTCATTCGCTTTTTCTGTTTCATTCAGTTTTTCAGATAATTTTCCAAATTGATAATAAACCGGCAGGTAATCTGAATGTTTATTAACAAGTGTTGAAAAATAAT
>JBDSOU010000103.1:0-6682 GCA_039914625.1 Bacteroidia bacterium
CACTGACCAGATAACTTATAAAAAAGGCGATTGGGCAAGTGAATATAAAGGCATAGATGGTTTCCCTCTTCAATATAAAATTACCCAGGGCGGCCTGATCATGCAAATGTCAGCAAAAACTGTTTCAAAAGAAAAAGTGGATGATGCTCTTTTTACAGTTCCTGCTGACTATAAACCTATGACACAGGAGGAAATGAAGAAACAGTTTGGCGGAGAAAAGTAATTTGAAGATTTGAAGAAGTGAAGATTTGAAGATTCTTCACTTCTTTACTTACGGTTATTCCAATCCTTTACCTTTACCTCCCCACCAGCCTTTTTTTCCTGAAAACCAGTTGGAAAAAATTTTGACACGCTTGAACTCATAACTTTTTTTGCGATGTGGATTAAAAACAATCCCTGCACTCACGCTCACATAGTTATCGTTGGCACCCGGATTTCCGCGACTTCTTCTATACTTGGGAAAACCGTCAAGGCGCCTGCTCGAAAAAATAGTTGCATAATAACCATTGGGTGTTGCCGATAGTTCCAGGCTATCAGGATATTTAGCGCTGGTATCATCAAGGTAATCAGTGAAAGAAAAATGCTGTACAAATTCAGCTTTTATTTTCCAAAAATCATTGAGGCGTATCATTACTCCGAAACCTATAGGAAGCGTATTGGTGGTCAGGTTATAAGGCTCAGGATAATTTTCTTCGCTGTTAACTACGTATTGCCCTTCGGTGCCCAGCGGCTCCAATTTGTGCCATTCACCATTGTAATACCCTTCGGGATTAAAGAACAGCCACCCGAAACCAGCCATTATATATGGGTTCAAAGCATGTTGCCGGTCAATGCGAAATAGCTTATAACGCACCATCAGGTTTACCTCATCAATTTTGGAACGGAAATTCTGATTTCTCAGTATGTTGTCCACTTCATCGGCAAGCGAATCGGCACAATCAATTTTTCCTTTATAATAATTAAGCGTCAGATCAAAATGTTTATCAATATTATATCCTACATTGACATCGCCCACAAGGTGATATAATTCGGAAGGAGGCAACAGGCGCTTATCGCGCAGATCGCCATTGTAATAAGCCGTTCCGGCACCAGCCGAAAAAAAGAACCGGCTTTGCGCTCTAACTTGCTGCACATGCTGCATTGATAAAAACAATTGCAGTATATAAATAATACTAAACTTACGAAAAAATGATTTCATGGAATTCGAAAAAGAGTGATACAAAATTAACAACAAATAAAACCTGAATGTTTTTTTTACTGGAAATCATTTGTTAGTTCTTCACAACGGAATGTTAATCTAAATAAAATATTCGTTCACTAACCCGGTCAGCTTATACTGCTTTATTACCCTCTCGTTACACTAATAAAATAGTTAGAAAATATTTTATCTCTTTATTTTAAAAGAGGATCAATACACATGCCACAACGTGAGATGCGGATATAATTAACTATTAGAGCGGATGTAATGTGAATAATTCAGGACGGTATGCGGAAGACATCCGTATTGAGATTTTTCATTAGCTTATCATAGAAAAGTTCTGCCAGTTACCCGAATATGGTAAATAACCGGTTTCATAATTTATCACCCTGACAGGGGTTGATTTTAGTTGTAATGCGAAATCTTTATATGTATATTTCATGAAATAGCTTTATTCAAAATCTCTATACAATAAGTATTTTTTACGCACCTGCTTATATTTTTTTAAACCGGGCTGCCACGATTCTTTTATTTTTTCTTCGCTCCAACCCTCTTTAATTTGCTTTTGCAACTGATCGGTGCCTGCGAGCTTGTTAAAAAAATCAGTAAAGAATTTTGATTTATCAGGAGCGGAATCATAAAATGCTTTGAGCCAGAAAAGATAAAGTCCTTTATAGTTTTTTACATACTCCTCACCAAATTCACGAAGATCAAATCCTTTGCACTCTTTGTTTTCATAAGGCGGATTTTTTACAACACCGGCAATGCTCACAGGTGTAAATGAAAAATCTCCTTCGCTGAAACCAGGATAACCGATTGCCTGGAACGGATACGAAGTACCTCTTCCTACTGAAATAATGGTTCCTTCAAAAAGACAAAGCGATGGATAAAGATATACCGAAGTCATGTCGGGTAAATTAGGGGATGGTTTTACGGGAAGCCTGTAAAAGCTGTTGTGATCATAGTTAACACACTTCACAATTTTAATCTTACATTGCAGGGAATCTTTCAGCCATTTTTCTCCAAGAAGCATTTCTGCATACTCTCCCACTGTCAGCCCGTGTACAATGGGAATGGGATTTATTCCCACAAAGGAAGAAAACTTTTTTTGGAGCACCGGTCCGTCCACGTAATAACCGTTCGGATTTGGACGGTCTAAGATAAGCAGCGGAATATTGTTTTCTGCGCAAGCTTCCATAACGTATTGCAGTGTAGAAATGTAGGTGTAAAAACGTGCGCCCACATCCTGTATGTCAAAGATCACCCATTCAATATTTTTCAACTCTTCTCTGGAAGGCTTCATGTGGTTTCCATAAATAGAAATAAGGGGGATGCCGGTTTTGGCGTCCACCGAATTTTTTATTTCTTCTCCTGCCCCTGCATCTCCGCGAAAACCATGTTCGGGTGCAAATACACAACCGATTTTTATTTTAAGTGAAACTAATGAATCAACGAGGTGTGTTTTTTGAATGAGAGAAGTGGGATTCGCCACAATAGCAACAGACCTGTTTTTTATCAACGGCAGATACTGATCAGTTTGTTCAGCTCCAACAATGATTTGCTTTTCTTCAGGAACTTCGCGCAGCATTATTGTATCTTTTTGAGAATATCCGGCTGCTGTGGCCAATAAAAAAATTGCCTGTAGCAAGTAGCTCTTGTATTTTGCAATCATTCGTGCAAAACTAAAAAAGTAAATCACTTCTTGTTCGAAAATTTTATCAGCCTCTTCAGGGTATCAGAAAATAATACCGATACGGAATCCGTAATCCCGATCAAAATCGGGAAACGGCTTCTCTATCGGCATTTTACCAATTTCTCTTGGATTATTTTATAATAGGTATGGGTATAACCTGTAACTGTGAATAATTCCGGGAGTATTTTTTTGATTAAAACAATAGCAGAGCAAAAACAACTGTTTTAATTGCCGGAGTTATTTTCTTCAGCCGGTGGTGCAGTCGTGTTTTTTGGAACAGCGCCAAACTGGAGCTGCAAAACAAAATGGAACACCATATTGTTTCCATTGTTAAAAGTGGGTCCGCCAAACCCGTAAGGATCGGAATTTTGTTTAAATACAGAAATCAATGAATTGCTGTAGCGAACTGTAAAAGTGAAATGGGTGGCAAACCGATATCCCAATCCTCCCAGCAGGCTTACATCATTCGTATTATAACGGGTGTCGTCATTGGCCTGAAAAAAATTATCGCCTTCGGCAGTATTCTGCAGCAGTTTGCCGTAAGAAATTCCTGCATGTAATTCAAATCCCTTTACAGGTTTTTTTGAAACGTTAAAATGAATACGGTATTTTACCAGGAGCGGAAATTCAAGGTAGTTGAATGAAAATCTATAAAAGTCGTTGCCCAGGCTATCACCCGGTTGCTGGGTTCCTTTCTGAATATAATTGAGTTCAAACCTAAAAGTGATTTTTTCGCTCAACGGGGTGCTTACCGCACCGCCAAGCATAAAACCCGCTTTATGAAAATCGTCATCATTATCGTAAATATCAGAGTTGTGAACATCGGTAGCCACCAGTCCGGCAGTAATGCCTGCACTAAACCGTTGAGCGTTAGCTGTAACGTGGAGTAACAGAAGGAGAAGTGCTGAGAGGAAGATATGAATTATTTTTTTCATTTTTATTTTTATTCGCTTTCGCTGAAGGTTATGCTGAAAACCCTTAAAGGAAAATTTTGTGTGCAAAAATACTTAAATTGTGAGGATGGCAGCAGGGGAAACGGTTTCAAAATAAAAATCACATACGTTTCACCTTTATATTTAAACACCTCACAGTAAAAAAAGTATAGCTTCAAAATATATTGTGTTGAATTAAATTGTGAAGGATTTTAAAACCGTGATGCTTGGGGTTACCTTTTAAATTTTCTTTATATCTTCGCTAAAACATTTCGCTATGAACCGCATTGTTTTATTTTTTGTTTTTATTATTTTTATTGTGGATGTTGCTTTTGCGCAGAATCCTTTGGTGAAGCAATGGGATAAGAGGTTTGGGGGAATCGGTTTTGAATGGCTTACCTGCTTTGCGCAAACAACAGACGGAGGGTATATACTGGGAGGTTATTCCGCATCGGGCATAAGCGGTGATAAAACACAAGCATTTTGGGATACTTGTATCAATTGCACCAAAGGCGATTATTGGATTGTAAAAACGGATGCAGCCGGTAATTTGCAATGGGAAAAAAGTTACGGAGGACAGCGTTACGATTTGCTCCATGCCGTGCAACAGACTGCTGACGGAGGTTATATTTTAGGAGGATATTCCGCCTCCGGAGTAAGCGGAGATAAAACAAAACCTTTGAAAGGAGGTGTCGATTATTGGATTGTAAAAGTTGATTCGCTCGGCAACAAACAGTGGGATAATGATTTTGGAGGAACCTCCAGTGATGTGCTGGTTGACGTTAAACAAACTCCTGACCACGGATACATATTGGGAGGGTCTTCTTTATCAGGTGTGGGAGGTGATAAAACTGTACCGTCATGGGGAACCCAGGATTTTTGGATAGTAAAAACCGATTCGCTGGGAGCCAAACAATGGGATAAAGATTTTGGCGCTGCCTATGCTGATTTTTTCAGTTTATTAATTCCAACCTCCGATGGCGGATATATTTTAGCCGGCTATTCCACTTCAATGATCAGCGGAGATAAAACCCAAAATTCATGGGGAGGCAGAGATTACTGGATCATAAAAACCGATTCGCTTTTCAATAAAATATGGGACAAAGATTTTGGCGGCACCGATGATGATAATCTGAGTTCAATACGGCAAACCGCTGACGGAGGATTTATTCTTGGAGGGTGTTCCACTTCAGGATCTGGCGGAGATAAAACACAATGGCTGAAAGGCGGAAACAGCGATTATGATTTCTGGATAATAAAAACCGATTCGGCCGGAAATAAAATATTTGACAAAGATTTTGGAGGAAGCAATTATGAAGATGAAATTGGAAATGTTTTTCAAACAGCAGACGGTGGCTATATGATAGCCGGAACTTCTTATTCAAATATGGGTTTCGATAAATCAGAAAATAATCTTGGAGGTGAACAAACCTGGATCGTTAAAACCGATTCGCTTGGCATTAAGCAATGGGATAAAACGCTGTTCACTTCGGGTCATGATGAAATTGGATTCGCAGTACAAACAAATGAAAACTGCTTTACATTTGCCACTGCCACTTCCGGTGGAATAGCCGGATATAAAACCGAACCCAATTGGGATACTACCAATGTAGTTCCTGATTACTGGTTTATAAAATTCTGCGACAGCACAGCAACTACCAATATAAACGGGTTTCAGGTTTCGGGTTTCGGGTTTCAGGTTTATCCCAACCCGGCAAAAGAATCAATAGTAATTAGTTCGGAGTTCCCGATGAATACGGGACAGGTTGGAGAAAAAAACAAAGCACAACTAAGCATCACTGACCTTTTAGGAAACGAAATCCTGCGCCAGCAACTTGAAACCCGGAACTTCAAACTCGAAACTTCTTTTCTTTCACCCGGCATTTATTTTATTCGCATACTAACGCAGGACGGGGTTGCGGTGAGGAAGTTTGTGAAGGAATAAAAGGGGTTTGAGGTTACTGGTTCTTATATGTGTCAGCCAACCTTAAACCAGAAACTTTAAACCAGAAATTATTTTTTTCTTACTTTTGTTTTAAAATAATCCTATGAAAAAATATAACATACTGTTATGCCTTACTGGTACTATTTTAAAAGGCATACTATTTTTTGCCGGAGGTTGCAGCATCAGCACTTCTGTTAACGCACAAAAAGAGACATACAACTGGCACTTCGGTAATAATAATTTTATATCCTTTGTAAGTGGCACTCCTGTGGTGCTGCCAGGATGCGCAATCAACCAAAACCTTCAGGAAGGATGCTCTGATATGAGTGATGCTGCGGGAAATGTTTTGTTCTATACCGATGGATCAAACGTGTGGAACAGTAATAATACGGTGATGCTAAACGGAAGCGGATTGCTTGGTAACTATTCATCCACGCAGGGGGCACTCATTGTGCCAAAGCCCGGAAACGTTGCTCAATACTATGTGTTTTCGCTCGAAGACATTGGAACCACCAACAATATTTTAAGGTTCTCCCTTGTAGATATGACATTGAGTGGCGGAAGCGGAGATGTTGTTTCCAGTCAGAAAAATATTTTTGTTGCTGATTCTATGACCGAAAAACAAGTTGTTGTAAAACACAGTAATGGAATTGATTACTGGCTTGTAACGCATAAACGTACTTCAGACGAATTTCAATGTTATCTCATTACACCTGCCGGAATTTCAGCTGCACCTGTCAGCAGCTATATCGGCTCTGCCATTCTGCATGATGATGCCGTTGGCGGATCATTTGTCCATTTTCGATCTTTTAGGCAATGAAATCCTGCGCCAGCAACTTGAAACCCGGAACTTCAAACTCGAAACTTCTTTTCTTTCGCCCGGCATTTATTTTATACGTGTACTAACGCAGGAT
>JBDSOU010000030.1:0-4911 GCA_039914625.1 Bacteroidia bacterium
TGCATTTAAAGAATTTGCCGTTGCCCCGGTTTTGTTTGCTTCTGCTCCGCCCGAATATTTTTGTTTGATATCGTTCACACTATTATTTTGTGTGAGACTTAAATCAAGCTGTGGCAACGCACCTGCATTACCCCATGACACATTGTTCTTTGAAATATCCAGATCATTTTTTGAAATGATTATAGAATAATTGTTTTTCAAACCAATTTCAATGGCTTGTTGCAATGATAAATTTTCCTGTGCAAAAACTATTTGCGCAATAGAAATTAAAATTAATACGAGAAGATTTTTTTTCATTGATCTTCAATCTTATTAAATTTTTTATTTTTTGACAGGAATGTGTACATGGCAGGAATTACAAATAATGTTAAGATAAGAGAAAACAGTAAACCTCCTATTACAACAATTCCCATTGAAACACGGCTTTTTGCTCCTGCACCCAAAGCAAGCGCAATGGGCAGCGCTCCGAGCATTGTTGCAAGGCTGGTCATCAGGATGGGGCGGAAACGTGCGACAGCAGCAACTCTTACTGCCTGCATCATTTCTAATCCGTTTTCTCTTTGCTGATTTGCAAATTCAACAATTAAGATTCCATTTTTGGTTACTAATCCTACTAACATTATTATTCCGATTTGAGAAAAAATATTCAGTGTCTGATCGAACAGCCATAATGAAATCAATGCTCCCGCCATTGCAAGCGGAACAGTGAGCATGATAATGAAAGGGTCAATAAAGCTTTCAAACTGTGCCGAGAGAACAAGATAAATTAAAATGAGCGCAAGAATGAATGCAAACAAAATATTAGAAGAACTTTCTGCAAAATCACGCGAAGGTCCGCTCAATGCAGTGCTGAATGTTCCATCTAAGACTTTTTTAGAGATTTTATTCATCTCTTCAATGCCATCACCAATTGTTTTTCCGGGAGCAAGTCCGGCAGAAACAGTTGCTGATTCATACCTGTTAAAGTGATATAATTGCGGAGGGCTGCTTTGTTCGATCACTTCCACAACATTATCGAGTTGAATTAATTCATCACGATTGTTTCTGACATAGATTGATTTCAAATCAAGAGGTTCATCCCGGTTAGCGCGGTCAAACTGCCCGATAACCTGGTATTGTTTTCCATTCATCTGAAAATATGAAAAGCGTTGCCCGCTCAGCGAAAGTTGTAATGTTTGCGCAATATCCATTACTGAAACTCCGAGGTTCCTCGCTTTATCGCGGTCAATTACAATATCCAATTCCGGTTTATTGAATTTTAAATTAACATCGCTTCCCTGAAAAACAGAACTCTTGTTTACTTCCTCCATAAATGTTGGGACGTACTGCCTGAGTTTTTCAAAATTCTGAGCCTGTAACACATATTGCACCGGTAATCCTATCCTGCTTGCTCCGCTTCCTGCGGAAATTGTTTGTTCCTGCAATACAAATGCACGCGCTTCAGGAAACCGCTTCACGTTAGCAGTCATATAATCTGCAATCATTTGCTGAGATCGTTTCCGTTGCGAGGGATCTTTCAAAACCAGTCTTACAAACCCAGTATTTACTGCTCCTGATCCTGCAAAGGATGGGGCTGTTACGGTAAGGCAAATTCTTTTTTCAGGAACAGAATCATTAATGAACTGCACCATCTTATCCATATAAGCATTCGTAAATTCATAAGATGAACCTTCGGGAGCAGTAATTGCCATCCGCATAAAATTTCTGTCATCAAGAGGAGAAAGTTCTGACTGAAGATTTTTTCCAATAAGAAAAATCAATCCGAAAGAAATGAAAATAATCAGCACTGCAAGCCAACGCTTAGTCATGAAACGGGTTAACAAATTTTCGTAATAATTATTCAGCCACAGGAAAAAGGGTTCGGTCCTTTTGTAAAAATTCCCGTGCTCACTATTCTTTCTTAACATTCTCGCATTAAGCATCGGAGTGAGCGAAAGCGAAACAAATGCAGAAATCAAAACAGCACCAGCAAGAACAATTCCGAATTCGCGAAACAAGCGCCCTACAAATCCTTGTAAGAAAATAATAGGTAAGAAAACAGCAGCGAGCGTGATTGATGTAGAGATTACCACAAAGAAAATTTCAGCCGAACCTTTAAAAGCAGCTTCCATTGGTTTCATTCCTGCTTCTACCTTTTTATAAATATTTTCTGTTACAACAATACCATCATCTACCACCAAACCTGTTGCAAGCACAATGGCGAGTAACGTAAGTACATTAATTGAAAATCCTGCCAGATACATGATGAAGAAAGCGCCTATTAATGAAACCGGAATATCAATCAATGGTCGAAAAGCAATAAGCCAATCCCGAAAAAATAAATAGATAATTAAAATAACAAGCACGATTGCAATAAGCAATGTTTCCTCCACTTCTTTAATGGATGTTTTAATGAACCGCGTATTGTCAAGTGCAATATCTAATTTGTAATCAGACGGAATATCTTTTTTTATTTGTTCAACCCGTTTGTAAAATTCGTCTGCAATTTCAACCTGGTTAGAGCCCGGTTGTGGAACCAGTGCTACTGCTACCATTGGTACTCCTGATTCTTTAAGAATTGTTTCCTCCACTTCAGGACCAAGATTTGCGTAGCCTATATCGCGCAAATGAATTGTATTTATTCCATCTGATTTAATAATAAGTGAATTAAATTCTTCGGCTGTTTTTAATTTTCCTTTTACTGTAACAGTCAGTTCGGTTGAGTTGCCTTCGATTTTTCCTGAAGGCAATTCAACATTTTCCCTGTCAAGCGCATTTTTTATATCAAGAGGTGTTAATCCGAATGCAGCGAGTTTTTCCGGGTCCATCCAGATACGCATGGCATAACGTTTTTGCCCCCAAATCTGCGTAGTACTTACACCGGGTATGGTTTGCAATCGTTCAGCAATTACATTTTCGGCAAAATCACTTACCTCTAATTGATTTTTAGTATCACTTTTAATAGTGAGCGAAACGATTGCATCAGAATTTGCATCTGATTTTGTAACCACCGGTGGTGCATCAATATCCTGGGGCAGCTGGCGTAATGCCTGCGCAACTTTATCCCGTACATCGTTAGCGGCTGCTTCGAGGTTTGCATCGAGATTGAATTCAACAGTAATGTTACTGGTTCCTATATTACTTGCTGATGAAATTAACCGGATGCCTTCAATTCCGTTAATCGCTTTTTCTAACGGCTCTGTAATTTGTGATTCGATTACATCAGCATTGGCGCCTGTATAACTGGTTCGCACAGTAATGACGGGCGGATCAATGGATGGATATTCGCGAACACCCAGAAATTTAAAACCAATAAGCCCGAACAGCAAAATCGTAAGTGACATTACGATGGCGAGAACGGGGCGTTTAATGCTGATGGAAGAGAGCGACATCTAAGAAATACGAATCTTTACGAATTTACGAATTGTGAAAATCTGATGTGGAGCCCTTTCCATTTCTACTTTCTACTTTCTACTAGTAATTGTTATTATACTTCTTAAAAATTATGGATACAGGTGCATTCGGTTTTAACGAATTCATTCCGGTTGTAATTAATGTATCGCCTTCCAATAAACCTTCTGCCACTTCAATTTTAGTGTCAGTTCTGATTCCTGTTCTTACAAAAACAGATTGCGCCATTCCGTCTTTACATATAAAAACAGTTTGTCCTTTTAATACCGGAATCAGCGCCTGCGTGGGAATCATTAATGCAGAAGTTTCTTTTAACCGTAATTCAATTTTTGCAAACGATCCGGGAAGTATTTTTTCATCTTTATTATTACAAATTGCGCGAAGCTGAAGTGTGCGGGTAGAAAGATCAATTTTTGGTTCAATGGCAAAAACTTTCCCCCTAAAATGCAGAGAAGATGTTTCATTAGTGAAACTAACCTCATCACCAATATTTACACTAACTGAATATTTTTCAGGAATTGAAAAATCAATTTTAACAGGATTAATATTTTGCACTGATGCAATTCTTGACGATTGCGAAACATAACTTCCTTCGTTCACATATTTCAAGCCGATCACTCCATTAAAAGGTGCGCGGATCTCCGTTTTATTAATGGCTGCTTTTATAATATCCCTGTCTGCTTTCATGGAACCGAGCTGGTTCATCACTATATCATATTCCTCCTGGCTGGTTGCACTTATCTTTAATAGTTGATTCTGCCTTCCCTCCTGCTCTTCTGCAAGTTTTATTTGCAATTCAGTTTTTTTAAGCTGCGCCTGCAAATCCTCATCATTAATTTTAATCAGCAAGTCACCTTTATTTATATGGCTTCCTTCGGTAAAATAAATTTTAATAATACGTCCGGATGTTTCTGCAGCGAGATCCACTTCTTCAAAAGCCAACACTGTTCCGGTGGTACGAATGATGTTATCTAATTTTTCCGATTTCACAATATAGCCGCTCACTTTCATTATGCCTCCCGGCTTGCCCTGTGAAGATGCACCGCCAGGGGTTGAATCTTTCTTTCCGGAATTTAATCTTGGAATAATTACCACAGCGGCAAGAATAATTACTACTGCAATAATTAAAATATTTTTAGCTTGTTTACTCATATAAATTTCGTTGCATCAAAAATAAAAAACATTTGTGGAAACGGTCGTCAATGTAATAAAAGGAGTCCGACCGCATCGCGGTTTCATCTTTATAGCAACTACATTCTATAAAAATGCGACTCCATTGGAGTCGAACAAGCTTGCTTATCATAGTCGGAAAGTGCTATCCTTTAACGGCACATTTATTTCAACCTTTTCAACCATTGCTGTCAAAATAGTTTGCCCTTCAACTTTACTTATTGATTTGAAAGGAATCTTAATCCCGCTTATAGTTCTATAATCGCTGTAATAAATTTCTATCTCCGCATTTTTCATTTCCACATTTTTTGATACTGCGCGTTTCATCACCAGTTCAAAATTATCGCAACT
>JBDSOU010000054.1:0-17557 GCA_039914625.1 Bacteroidia bacterium
TGCATTGTCTGAAACTGAAAAATTCTCAATCGAGTACCCCGGAGATGTGAATACCAAATATTACCGCGGCTATATTTATTACGTGATGCAGAACAACGATCAGGCTGTAGCCGAAATGGACTGGATCATAGCTAATCATAATAAAGTTTTTTATGACGATGGTAAATGGTATAAAGCCTTACTATTAAACAGAGCACAAAAAACCAGTGATGCTAAAATGATTTTGAATGAGCTTGCAGCATCCAACACTCCTTACTCAATAAAGGCAAAACAACTGTTGGAACTGATGGGGGAGAAGTAGAACTTGTACGAATAACGAAATACGCATTTACGAATAAGACAGAACGGTGAGAATAACGAATAACAGAAAATAATTCTTATTCTTTCAGGAACTTTTTCACTGCTTTTTCTTTTCCGTCACTGAGCGTGACAAAATAAATACCTTTTGAAAAATTGCGTACATCAATTTTAATCTGATGATTTTTATCTGACATTTGATAGTGTTGTGAATAAATTTTGTTTCCACAAACATCCACTACAACCAATTCAACTTTTCTATTTATTGCTGATTGCCAGTTGATGATTGCATACTGGGAAGCAGGATTGGGAGCAATTGTAAAATCGTAACGCCTGAATGCTAAATCCTCAATTCCAACCGCAGTATCAGGCGTGTATTCCCACAGATCACTGAAATATAAAAGTCCCCCGGTACCACCCAAGCCAATGTATCCGCGGTTGTTGATTGAAAAATAAACTGCCTGGTCACGCGGAGATCCCGTAAAATTGGCTTTTTGATTCCACGAGTTATTAATGGGGTCATATTGCCAGAACTCGTTGAGCAATGTGGTTCCCATTCCATAATAACCGTAGTCGCCAATGGAGAATGACGGAGCAAAACAAGTTGCAGCACCGTTAGTGTTTGCTTTTGCCGTCCATGAATCAGAACCTTCATCATATTCATATAAATCTGAAAGAAGATTGCTCGAGGGATCATATCCCAATCCGACATATCCTTTATTATTAATTGAAAAACTGGTGGCACCCATTCTTGCAATACCCGGTAAATTACTTTTTGAGGCCCATGTATCAGTAAGCGGATCGTATTGCCACAAATCGTTAAAGTAAACCGGGCCGTTAGCGGCACCTGCGCACACATAACCTTTATTGCCGATGGTAAAGCTTACAGGATAATAGCGTGGACTGCCTCCGAAATCATTCTTTTGTGTCCACATATTTGTACCGGGATCATATTCCCAAAAATCTTGCAGGTCGCCACTTCCGCTCAATCCTAATCCGGCATATCCTTTACCCGATAGCGTAAAGCCTGTGGGAAAGCTTCTTTCAATTCCTCCAAAATCTGCTTTCTGTGTCCATGCATTTGTGGAAGGGTCATATTCCCAAAAATATTTTTTATAAATACCACTGTTCCATCCGCATCCGAAATATCCTTTGATGCCAATAGAAAAAGAAAATGGTCCGCTTACTTTTAGTCCCGGAAAACTGGCTTTCTGAGTCCAGGAATCCGCATTGCAGAATGATAAGGAAAGAGAAAAGGAAAATGTGAAAACGAGAAAGTGAGAAAGGGAAAAAGGGCGGCTGACAATTATTTTCTTCATAGCAAAGGATTATCAAAGATACAATTATATTGTTTCAGGCTGTTTTTCACAGCTTCTTTTAAATGATTCATGACTTTACCAAACAGTTATTAAATCGGGATAAACAAGGTCAGGCATTTTGAAAGTAGAAATATCAGAAAGGTCGGTTTGTAACAATAAATTCTTTGTCTGATGGATCAAGAGAATCCTCACAAATCCATTCTTTGTATTTGTATTGATGCTCATCACATCTTTTGCATTTCCTGATCCTTGAATATAAAAATTTCCCTCCGTTCAATTTAATGTTATGCTTACAATCTCTGTAAACCCAACTGTGACCAATGACCTTGCAAAGGACTGACATGGGGAGGTGGTTAGAATTAAGTAAAATACAAATATAAAAAAAATTATAACTGCCATTTCATTCAGATCGCTTTTTATCTGAATTTGTATGGATTAATATTTCATTAATAAAATATTCTACATTTGACATCTTCAAAAACTACTATTTATGGAAGAAACTAAAAAAGAGTTTAAGCCGTATATTTCAGCAACTGATAACGTAGCTGAGTTTACTGTAAAATCCATTTTATTCGGATCACTATTCGGTATAATTTTTGGCGCGTCCACTGTGTATCTTGCACTGAAAGCCGGTCTTACCGTTTCGGCATCCATCCCCATTGCAGTGCTTGCGATTTCGCTCGGTAGGAAATTTCTAAAGACAACCATTCTTGAAAATAATATTATTCAGACCACCGGTTCAGCCGGTGAATCCATTGCAGCAGGAGTGGTGTTTACACTGCCGGGTTTTCTTTTTCTTACTCCGGGCGAAAACGGCATCAGCACAGGAGCGGGATTTTTTAATTACTGGACCATTCTTACACTTGCGATTTTTGGCGGCATGCTCGGCACGCTGATGATGATTCCGCTGCGCAGATCGTTAATTGTAAAAGAACATGGAACATTACCTTACCCTGAAGGCACCGCATGCGCATCCGTATTGATTGCTGGCGAAAAGGGCGGTGACTTTGCGAAGACTGCTTACCAGGGTTTAGGTTTCGCAATTCTCTATGCAATGTGTCAAAGAGTGTTTCACATCATTGCCGAAACTCCGGCATTTGTCACACGTCAGACAAATAAAATTTTTCCGTCTGCAACGGTGAATGGTGAAATCACTCCGGAATACTTGGGAGTAGGATACATTATCGGGCCAAAAATTTCAGGTGTGCTTGTAGCAGGAGGTGTTATTGCCTGGCTTGCTGTGATTCCATTACTTGCCACGCTTGTTCCGCCTGAAACAATTGCACTGCAATTGATAAAATTAGGTTACCTGAAAGACCTGGTGACTACAGGAGGACCGGGAACGTGGGATCCTGCCACACATACATTCGCCAATACTGCCGTTGCAATTTACCGGGCATATATCAGGCAGATAGGAGCAGGTGCAGTAACAGCCGGAGGGTTTATCATGCTCATTAAAACAATGCCTACCATTATTTCGTCATTCCGGGAAAGCATTTCGTCCATGAAGGAAAAAGGAACAAAAGCAATTTCAAGAACTGAAAATGATCTGTCATTTAAAACGGTTGTTATCGGCAGCATTGCGTTGATTGTACTCATGGCATGTCTTCCGCAAGTCCCCGGTGATACTCTTATTGGTAAACTAATCCTGGGATTACTTGTTATTATTTTCGGATTTTTCTTTGTGACCGTTTCATCACGCATTGTCGGAATAATCGGGTCCAGTAATAATCCTATTTCAGGAATGACGATTGCCACCATTATGGCAACATCGCTTTTTTTTATCGGAGTGGGATGGACCGGAAAATTATATGAGCCTATGGTTTTGGTAGTAGGAGGAATGATCTGTATAGCCGCTGCTAATGCCGGAGCCACCTCGCAGGATTTGAAAACAGGATATATAGTAGGGGCCACACCAAAGTACCAGCAGCTTTCTTTATTTATCGGGGCAATTGTTTCTTCTATAGTAATCGGGATAACGGTTAAGCTATTAGATAGTCCGACACCCGACATGATTTCACAGGGAATTACACATGCTATCGGAAGCGATAAATATCCGGCACCGCAGGGAACGTTAATGGCAACACTTATTCGGGGATTACTCTCTTTTAACCTGGATTGGCAATTTGTTCTTGCCGGAGTTTTTATTGCAATCACTATGGAGCTTTGCGGAATCAAAGCATTGTCATTTGCCGTTGGAATGTATTTGCCGCTGAGTACAACGCTTCCCATTTTCTGCGGTGGCGCTGTAAAGGGATTGGTTGACTGGAGAGCGAACAGGAAAAAAATTGTTACCGAAGATAGCGAGCTTGGAAAAGGAAGTTTGTTTGCAACAGGACTGGTTGCCGGTGGCGCACTGGCAGGTGTTATTGTCGCTATGCTTTCTGTAAATGACAATGTGAACGCTGTTATTCAAACCTGGAGTATGGAACATGGAATTTCTGCGGCCCTTGGTGAAGGGGGATACCAGGTGCTGGGCGCATTAATATTTGGATTCATGGGCTTAGTACTTTACCGTGTGGCTACGAAAAAGTATTCGGATCAAAAGAATAATAGTTAACAGTAACCGGTAACATCACCACTTCATGGCTTCATCATTTCAAAATTTCCGGACATGCGTTAATTTAGATAAATAATTCTCACCACAATTCATACAACTTTTTTTTCGCTGATAGAAAAAAACAATTGAAATGAAAAAAACGATAGTAAAAATCACGTTACTTTTATTTCTTTCGGTAATTGCATTCAATTACTGCTTTGCACAGGAAGCAAATCAAAAAATTAAATGGATGAGCTTTGAAGAGGCTGTAAAGAAAAATGAAAAGGATCAGAAAAAAATATTTATTGATGTATATACTCATTGGTGCGGATGGTGCAAACGAATGGATTCAGGAACCTTTATGGTAGATTCAATTGCAAATTATATGAACGAAAAATTTTATGCGGTCAAATTAGATGCTGAAACAAAAGATTCCATTCATTTTAAAGATAAAGTTTTTGGCTTTCGGCCTGATTTTAAATCGAATGAATTTGCTGTCAGCTTATTGAACGGTCAAATGAGCTATCCTACATTTGTTTTTCTTGACGAAAATGTTAATATGCTTTCTCCGTTGCCCGGTTATCAGACTTCTGAACAATTATTTCCTGTAATGAAATTTTACGGAGAAAATATTTACAAGACCAAAACATGGGATCAATTTACTACCGGTTCAATTGAAGGAGCAAAGTAAAAAAAGTTTTTTGCTAATGACCTATTGATTCTTGCAATAATTATTTTAATCGCAACTATTTTTAATTGCACTAAATTTCTTCTGATCAGGTAATTCAGAAGAAAAGTCTTATACCCGGCAATTTCAAACTTCAGCGTTTAAAAGGCATATTCCTCATCATATTTTTAGCATTGCTTCCCGAAAACATTTTCATCATCTTGCGCATGTGCTCAAACTTTTTTATCAGGTCGTTTACTTCCTGGATATTCGTGCCGCTGCCGGATGCAATTCTTTTTTTTCTGTTTCCGTTTAATACAGAGGGATCAATCCGTTCCTTTCGAGTCATAGCCTGAATGATGGCTTCAATATTTTTAAATGATGCATTGTCCACATCAATATCTTTCATTGCTTTTCCAACTCCGGGAATCATTCCGACCAGGTCTTTGATGTTTCCCATTTTTTTTATCTGCTGTAATTGCGAAAGAAAATCATTGAAGTCAAATTTATTTCTTGCAATTTTCTTTTGCAGCTCGGCAGCTTCTTTTTCATCAAATTGCTCTTGTGCTTTTTCAACAAGAGTAACAATATCACCCATTCCAAGAATACGGTCCGCCATTCGTTCGGGATGAAATACATCAATGGCATCGAGCTTTTCACCCGTTCCTACAAATTTGATCGGCTTGTCAACAACTGATTTAATAGAGATGGCAGCGCCACCACGTGTGTCACCGTCTAACTTGGTGAGCACCACTCCGTCAAAATTCAAACGGTCGTTAAATGCTTTTGCAGTATTTACGGCATCCTGCCCGGTCATGGCGTCCACAACAAATAAAATTTCAGAAGGATTGATTGCATTTTTTATAGCTGCAATTTCATCCATCATCATTTCATCAATCGCAAGTCGTCCGGCCGTATCAATGATAACCACATTTTTATCCTGTTGCTTTGCAAGTGCAATCGCATTCTTTGCAATCTGAACAGGATTTTTATTTTCAGGTTCACTGTAAACTTCCACTTCAATCTGGGTACCGAGAACTTTCAATTGCTCAATAGCGGCAGGACGATAAACATCACAGGCAACAAGCAATACATTTTTACCTTTTTTATTTTTCAGATAATTGGCAAGCTTTCCTGACAGCGTGGTTTTTCCTGAACCCTGCAATCCCGACATCAGGATAATTGCAGGAGTTCCTTTTAAATTAATGTCAGTCATGGAACCACCCATTAATTGGGCGAGTTCATCATGAACAATTTTCACCATCAGCTGAGCCGGTGAAACAGAAATCAAAACATTCTGCCCGAGTGCTTTTTCTTTTACAGAATCGGTAAAGCTTTTTGCAACCTTGTAATTTACGTCCGCTTCAAGCAAAGCTTTGCGTACTTCTTTCAATGATTCGGCAACATTGATTTCAGTGATTTTGCCGGTCCCTTTAAGTATCTTAAAGGCGTGGTCAAGTTTGTCGCTTAGATTTTCAAACATATAGGTACGAATAACGAATAATTACGAATTTACGAATAATGAAAGATTGCGAATAGGGATTGATCAAAGGTTGTACCAGTGTTGTCATTCAGAAGGAAACTTTTTATGAGCAGCTCTTATTTTAATTTATTGCACCTTTTAAAAAGGTTACTACCAAATGACAAATGAGGATTAAATTTTTTTGGAGGCGCAAATTTAGGTTAATTTTTACATTGTCACTTTACAGTTAGCTTTTAAAAGTGGTTTTAAATGTTAATATTTTTTGTATTTGTTAAGAATATTTACTATCATTGCTTAAAGTTTTTTTTCTTTAATTATTCGATGCTAAATTTTGAGAATAAAATAATAATTTCTAAATCTAAACAAATGAAAAAAAGAATTCTTAGGAGGAAAAATCAATGCATAATTTACATTAAAATTTTCATTTTGTATCTTCTTATTATGTTTCACACTAATGAGATTGCTACAGCGCAATGTTTTAATTATGCGAACACAATTGGCGCAACAAGCTCCTCTCAAACAAATGCCTCAGCGGTCAATCAAGCCTGGTTTGCAAATTCCTTTTTCAATCTGAACGGTACTCTTTTCATTAATCAGCCCACAACTTTTACAAATTGCAATATAGATTTAGGCGCTGACGCCAAAATTATAATTCAAGCCGGAAAAACTCTTACAATCACCCATCACACACATCTTCGATCTTGCAATGGAACAGCTGATCTGTGGGATTATATTGAGATACAGGGAACAAGTTCATCTAACTACGGCAGTCTCATTGTAAATGACCAGAGCATTATTGAAGATGCTGAAGAAGCTGTTTATGTTGCCCTAGGTTCTGTATTTTCTTTGGATATTGATGATGTGTTTTTTAATAGGAATAATAAGCATATTCATCTTGATCTTGGCAACCCCATTGCAGCCGTTAGTTGTTCCATTCAAAACTCAAAATTTTATTGCAGAAGTGTATATTCACAGGCTAATACCAGCGGCTATGTTCTTCATGCTCCACGCCAGAATCAAAGAACAAAAATGGATATTGATCTGGTGAAATTTACAGGAACAATAGGACCTGACAATATCTTTGACTGGGCAAACTACGGTATCAATACTTTTAATTGCAACCTTACTGTTGAAAACAGCACATTCAGAAATCTTTTTTCTTATGGTATTTGGGCAGGTCAAAATACTTCCCTGACTGCCCATGACAATGATTTTAATAAAACTATACCAAGGGGCATTCACTGTGAACATTTTGTAATAACACTTGATGCTTACAGAAATACTTTTACTGATGTAAATTACGCCTTCGATTTAACAGATCAAGTTTATACAATTCATATTTATGACAACACTATTACCAATTCTGTAAAATATGCCATCTACGCCACAAATACGTATTTAAATTCTCCAAACGGAATAAGCGATGTGGATATCTATAACAATACCATTTCCTGTCCTGCAACCGTCAAAGGCAACGGAATTTACTGGAGCGAAACCATTCCTCCTCCCAACAACTGGTCTTTTAAAATCCATGATAATCCTGTAATGACAGGATTAAAAAAAGGAGTGGAGCTTTTGAATGTGTGGAATCCTGAAATAACACATAATCCCCAAATTGAAATCATCAACTCCACAGGCGGCTTTGGAATAAAAACCACCAATTGTATTGAGCCGGTAATTTACGATAATCATATTGAAGGCGATGAAGCCACTGCCTGCACCAATACCACCACAGGTATCATTAATGAAAATTGCAATGATGCCATTGTAAACTGCAATTACGTCAATAATTTTAATAAAGGTTTTAATTTTAAAATTCAAACCATAGGAAATAATTTTTTGAAAAATACTATGGCGCGGTGCAAAGATCAGTTTTATCTTACCAAAAACCCGCAGGGATTGCATAATTTAGGAAGCGCCAATGGCGCGAGTGAAAATGTGTGGATACAAAATAATATTCCTGATAATTGCGAGCTGTTTTTAAATACCAATGGGAATAAATCAAATAAACTATCCATAGGAGGTTTTACAAACTTTTATGTGCTTAATTCGGCAAATTCAATTCCTTCGCTTTCTAACATGTCAGGAAATGGAAGTTATGTTTGTACGTATCAGACTACAACATTACTGCCCATCGATCCGTGCGGAGCAATTGGTAATACCCCAGTAGATGCTATCATAAAATTGGCTTATGATTCAATTGCTTTTGATGATGAAACACGGGGTTATGAGTGGCTTGCTGATCAGTTTCTTTTGGACGTGCTGAAAAAAAAACAAGAACTGGCGACTTCCGATCCGGTATTTCAAGAAGCATTAGCTCAGCTTGAGCAAACCAATCACGGTATTATTAGCGGCATCAATTATTTTTTATCTGTTTTTATGAGAGATTCTGCGAATGCAGATGCCATCAGAGATTCTATAAGAATACTCGATGACAACTTTAATCCTTCCGGTACGGCAGAGATCAACTTTAAATTGCTGAATTCTATCCGTTTTATAGCCCTCGATGCAGGCGGTTATGCATATTTAGGACAGAGTGAAGTAGATCAGTTGCATGAAATAGCATATCAATGTCCTGAGGAGGGGGGAACTGCAGTGTATTTAGCCCGTGCAATTCTTGATATTATTAATGGCGAAGCCGGAGATTATGAAAGTTCGTGCGAGGATTTGCCAAGGTTTGAAAATATTCAAGAGTATGATGAATTTAATTTTGAAATTGGATACCCTATTCCAGCTTCTTCATTTGTTACATTCAATTACCTGCTGCCTGAACAAACTGAAGGAACTCTTGTGATTTTGAACAGCCTGAGTGAAAAAGTAAAACTAATCAAGTTTACTAATAGAGAAAATTCTATAAGTCTCAGTTTGGAAAATTTTTCTTCGGGTATTTATTTTTATAAAGCTACCAGTCTCTATAATTCTTATTCGGGAAAGTTTGCTGTTATTAAATAACTAAAATTCTCTTCTTATGAAAAGAATTTTGGTTATAATGATACCTTTATTTTATTGTATTGAATCTTTTTCGCAAGGAGAGGGAAATACATGGATATTTGGTGATTCAACAGGAATTAAATTTATTAACAACATTCCATCTGTTATTTCCAGTTCAATAAACTCGCTCGACCTATCCTCGTCAATTTCAGATAAACAAGGTGATTTGCTTTTTTATAATGGACCTATAGATGCAAGCGGAATGACAGGCTTTTATAATTCAAATGTCTGGGACAAAAATCATCAGATAATGCCAAATGGCGATAGTCTTAAGACTAATTCTGGAATATCCCAAGGTTCAATTATAATTCCATTTCCTTCTGATACCATTAACTATTATATTTTTAATATTGGATTTGTACCTGCTGTAGGGTTGAAATTGTATTGTTCTATTGTTGATATGTCATTAAATGGTGGCTCAGGAGATATTACACAAAAAAATATTTTATTGTGCGACACCAATCTTGTTTCCTTAATGTGTGCGGTAAGACATGGCAATGGTCGTGACTGGTGGCTGATCAATCATCAGTATCATACTTCAAGATTTATTAAGTATCTTATTGCACCATCAGGCATTGCAGGACCATTTTATCAGTCCATCGGTCTTACCAATAATTCTACCGGGCAAATGATTTTTTCAAATGCCGGAGATAAGCTGGTTTTTACAGATGCTTTTGGAAAGATTGAGCTATTTGACTTTGATCGCTGCACGGGCGACATCAGCAATGTGATTCACCTGGGAACACCGCCTTACGTAAATGATAATAAATTTTTCGGATGCTCTTTTTCATCAAATGATTTTTTGCTTTATACCTCCACATTTAATGATTTTGGCAATGACACTGTTTTCCAGTTTGACTTAACCTCAGCAAATATCAAAGCAAGTCAGACTGTCCTTTTTGTTAATGACAGTTCAGGCTATAATTTCGGATTGCATTTGCTGGGTCCAGATGGTAAAATTTATATTGCAAACAGTGACGGATATGGTAACGCTTTTGACAGTTTAAACATGTATTTGACAGTGATTAATTCACCAAACAACCTTGGCGCAGCATGTAATATTGCCCCGTTCAGCTTTTATCTTAACGGAAGAAAATGTTATTATGGCTTGCCCAACATTCCCAATTATAATTTAGCCGCTTTTATCGGAAGCCCTTGTGATACTCTGACAACTGTGATGGATGAACTTAAAGCAGAAGAGTATTTTATTGAATACCCGAATCCTGCATCTGGTTCTATTACATTTAAGTATAACTTTACAGCAAAAAATGAAACAACGATGTGTATTTTTAACAACTTGGGGAAAACTGTTAAATCAGTTTTATTACCAGGTGAGAGAAATGAAATTGTTTTGGATGTAACAGATTTTTCAGCAGGAATTTATTTTTACCAAATAAAAAATAATAATAAAACATTCACTGGTAAAATTGCAGTAATTAATTAAATAAACCGGCAACTTTTTTAAAGTGTTTCAAATTAGCAAACTATTAAAGTTAACTTTGCCTAAATGTCTTTTCGTTTAATAATCATTCTCGCAATTCTTCTCCTTCTTGATCTGTATGCTTTTCAATCTGTGAAATTCCTATGCAAAGGATTGTTTCCATCACAAATCAGGAATGCATATTTTATTTATTGGGGAGTTTCTGTCTTTTGTTTTGGCCTCATTATTATTGGAAATATTTTTGACTGGCATGAATGGAATAAAGCGTTCCGCACGTATAGTTTTGCATTTGTTTTTATTGTTTTCTTTTCCAAATTATTTGTGGATATTTTTTTGCTGGTTGATGACATTATCCGCTTTTTTCGCTGGAGCATAACAAAAATCAGTCTTGCAACCGGCACTCCTGATTCTACAAAAGCCGAAGTGGTGAAAAATGGAATTTCAAGATCGGAGTTTTTGGTAAAGTTCGCAATTGTTGCGGGTGCAATTCCTTTTTTTTCTATGATTTACGGGATGATTAACGGAGCATATAATTACCGTAAAAGAAAAGTTATTCTTACTTTAAATAATCTTCCTGAATCTTTTCACGGATTTAGAATTGTTCAGATTTCGGATATACATACCGGCAGCTTTACACGAATGGATCCTGTCAAAGAAGCCATAAAAATTATAAATGATCAGCAGGCGGATGTGGTATTTTTTACCGGTGATCTTGTAAATGACAAGCATGAAGAAACAGCACCCTTTATTGATATTCTTAAAGAAATAAAAGCAAAGCATGGTGTATATTCTATTTTCGGAAATCATGATTATGGTGATTATGTGCATTGGGAAAGCAAGGAAGCAAAAGAAGATAACCTTAAAAAACTTGCTGCTGTCCATAAACAGTTAGGATGGAATTTACTGATGGATGAACACCGTCACATTGAACAGAATGGTGAACGCATAACGGTAATCGGTGTGCAAAACTGGAGTGCACGAATGGGATTTCAGAAGTACGGAAGCATTGAAAAAGCCACGCAAAATATTTCTTACAGCCCGGTAAATATTTTATTGTCACACGATCCTTCACATTGGAAAGCTCAGATAACAGATCAATATGAAAAAATTGATCTCACGTTATCCGGACATACGCATGGAATGCAATTCGGAATTGAAATACCGGGATTCAAATGGAGTCCGGTTCAGTATTTTTATAAAGAGTGGGCTGATTTGTACCAGCACAAAAATCAATTTCTTTATGTGAATCGTGGTCTTGGTTTCCTCGGTTACCCGGGACGTGTCGGAATTTTGCCGGAAATAACAGTGATTGAATTGAGGAGAGCCTGATAAAAGTAAAGATAATATCAGATTTTTTTCTTCAGCCCCACTAAGAAAATTTCCTTGCTGCTGCTTTGCGTGCTTTTTGGACGGTGAATGTGCACTTCATCAAAACTGTTTTTCAGCTCATCGCGAAAAGAAATGGTATCTTCACCTTCAAATATTTTACAAACAAAATTGCCCTTGGGCTTTAAAAACTTTTTTGCTGTATCATAAGCCAGAACGCATAAATCATAAGAACGCATCTGGTCAACAAACTTATTTCCTGTTGTACCAGGAGCCATGTCTGAGATTACGGCATCGAACAATTGATTGAAATTATATTCCGTAATAATTTCCTGTACGTTGAGGTCATTCAAATTGGCACGGATGAAAACGGCATTTTTTAATTGTATGTTGATTGGTTGTAAATCTATTCCAAGAACTTTTCCCTGTTCACCAATTTTCCTTGATGCATATTGTGACCAGGATCCGGGCGATGCTCCTAAATCTAAAATAGTATCACCAGAACGAATTATTTTATAACGCTGGTCAATCTCTTCCAGTTTATAAATGGAGCGGGCAACGAAATTTTCTTTTTTCGCTTTACGTGCATAATGGTCGTTGGGTTTGTAGGGCATGAGGAGAAGTTTAAGGTTTAAGGTTTAACCAGTTTTCTAAAAGTTTTTCTCCCCATTCAGTTAAAATAGATTCAGGATGAAACTGCACGCCTTTCACATCATAATCAATGTGAGCAAGCGACATGATTTCATTGTTGTTATCAACAGAAGTTATTTTTAAGCAGGAGGGAAGCGAGGTTTTATTTATTACCCATGAATGATAGCGTCCTGCACTAAAGGTGATAGGAATATTGTTAAAGAGCTTTTCGTTTTTATCAATCACGTTCACTTCGCGCGATACTCCGTGAAATACTTCAGGCAGGTTGTAAAGGTTTGCACCAAATGCTTCTCCGATTGCCTGGTGGCCGAGGCATATTCCAAGAATTTTTTTTGATAAAGCATATTTTTTTATCAGCGGAACCAATATCCCTGCTTCCATGGGCAAGCCCGGTCCGGGAGACAGAATTATTTTATCATAACGATTTACATCCTTCAAACTTATTTCATCATTTCTAAATACAGCAACATCCTCACGTGTTATTTTTTCTATGTAATGGACAAGATTATAAGTGAAGGAATCGTAATTATCAAGAACAAGAATCATGATCGAATACGAATTTTTACGAATCTACGAATTCTGAATCTGTATTCGGTTCTTAAATCAATTGAAACGAAAATAAAATCACATGCAATAAAATATTTGCATAGATACCTGCCAAAACATCATCCAGCATTACTCCCCATCCACCATGAACTTTTTCAAGAGAACGAATACCGAAAGGTTTCAGAATATCAAAAAAACGGAATAACACAAATGCAATTAAAACAGATTTCCATTCAAGAGGAACAAACATCAATGAAAACAACATTCCCGCAATTTCATCAATTGTAAATCTGGGAGCATCCTTCCCCCATTCATTTTCTAATTTGTTGACCGTAACTATTCCAATGAAAACAAACAGTAAACAGAAAACAAGGAACAGCAAATAATAAACGGAATAATCATACCCGGAAAAAATTAAATGAAACAGGTAGGCAAATAAGCAGCCAACTAAACTTCCTACAGTTCCGGGAGCTACTGGAGAGAAACCGCTTCCGAAACCGCTTGCGATAAGCCTGTAAAAAAATTTCATTTCATTGCATCCGCATATTCTTCATAATAATCCAAACCAAGGTGCGTGATCAGGTCTTCGCCTTTCATGTGGCGAAGCGTATTTTCAAGCTTCATAAGCTGTTTAAAAATATCATGAATAGGATGGAGGCCTGCAGCAGTTTGCGGTGATTTAAAATAAAACGAAAGCCATTCCTGGATGCCGCTCATTTCGGCACGCTGTGCAAGATCAAGAAATAATGCAAGATCCAGCACAATGGGTGCAGCAAGAATAGAATCACGGCACAGGAAATTTATTTTTATCTGCATTTCATATCCGAGCCATCCGAATATATCAATATTGTCCCAGCTTTCTTTATTGTCACCACGCGGAGGATAATAGTTGATATTTACTTTATGATAAATATTTTTGTAAAGTTCAGGATGCTGTTCCGCAGAAAAAATATCTTTCAATACGCTGAGCTTTGATACTTCCTTTGTTTTGAAGCTTGCCGGGTCGTCAAGCACTTCACCGTCACGGTTTCCTAAAATATTTGTTGAGAACCAACCTTTAATTCCGAGGGCACGCGCATGCAATCCGGGCGCAAGAATTGTTTTCATCAAGGTCTGCCCTGTCTTGAAATCTTTTCCGGCAATGGGTACATTATTCAGTTTAGCCAGTTCAACCAATGCAGGAACATCGCACGAAAGATTGGGCGCTCCGTTTGCATAGGGTACTCCGCATACGATAGAGGCATAAGCATACATCATGCTGGGCGCTATATCAGCATCATTATTTTTTAATCCATCTTCAAAAGCCTGAATTGTTTTGTGAACATTTTTTTCTTCAATATAAACTTCAGTGGAGCCGCACCATACCATTACTAAGCGGTCACAATTGTTTTCCTCTTTAAAATCTTTTATATCTTTTATTAATGCCTGAGCAAGTTCCCATTTTGTTTTTCCTGACTTAACATTGGGGCCATCCAGGTTTTTAATATAGTTTTTATCAAATACCGCCTTCATAGGATTAATTTGTTCCAATTCTTCTTTTACCTGGTCGAGCAGATTTTTTTCAATCACTGCTGCTTTCAGAGCTGCTTCGTAAACGTTGTCTTCAAAAATATCCCATCCCCCGAATACAATGTTGTCTAAGGATTGCAGCGGCACAAAATCTTTTATTCTCGGGTTTTGGGGCTCGGTTCTTTTGCCTATGCGAATATTTCCTAATTGGGTGAGCGAGCCTACCGGCAGCGCCAGTCCTTTTCTTACTGCAAGCACTCCTGCAATAAATGTGGTAGCAACGGCACCCAGGCCCGGAGTTAATATTCCAAGCCTGCCGTGAGGGTCTTTTAAGTTAATGGATGACATGTTATAAGAAGTTTAAAGTTTAAAGCTTAAAAATAAAATTCAAAGTTAAACAACCTTAAACCTTAAACTTCAAACCTTAAACTATTTTTAATTTATTTCTTTGCCAGAAAACGCAGCTTATGATAAAAAGGTGTTTTACTGCGGTCGTGTTTTATTTTTTTCTTACCGCAGATAATCGGAACATACATGGTTATTCTGCGGCTGGCGCTTCCGTTGAGTTCAGACATAGCTACACGGTGCCAGATAGCTCCGTTGTGAATCACAAGATCACCAGCTTCGGCTTCAATACCCACTTCATCCTTATCAGCAGCCATGCTTACGAATTGCGTTTTTTTGAAAAGAAGGCTCCTGATGCTCTGGTTGTGCGAACCGGGCAATACCCTTAAACCGCCATGCGCTTTGGTAGAATCTGTAATGTATAATCCCACGTTCAGCATGGGTTGAACTTTCTGCAAATAAAAAATATCACGGGCGCTGTCCGTATGCCAGCCCATTTGTTTAAGCTCGCTGTTTTTATGATTGATGTAATGATTTACTACCACACCGTCTTTTTCATTTTCTGACAAACGCGCATCATTATTGGAAAGCAGCTTAATAAAAGGTTTTAATTTTCCACTTTTAATAAAGTCATGTAAGTCTTTGCTGAACAACGAGGTAAATGGGGAGCGCTGAATTATTTTACTGCCGTTTTCGTCTTCACCATAAACAATTGGAATGCCGTTTATTTTTTCTTTATTTTCTCCTATCCATTGATTATGGACTTTAGAAATGGAACTCCATATTCCCCCTACTTCCTCTTTTGAAAGGAAATTTTTAAAATGGATAAATCCGTTTTGATTAAAGAAATTAAGGTGTTCTGGTGTCAGTTCTCCGTTTATCCTGAATGTTTTATAAGGGAGTTCTTGATTAGCCATAGATATCGTTTTGTCCACAAAAGAAATGCAAATGTAATTTTTCTGATTAGAATTAGAAATAGATTATTTAAATTTAATTTCAAGTTCAATTAACACGTAAAACTTGTAAATGATTTATTTTTCATTTCATTAATTTTTTTTCTAAACGGCAAATTTACATAACAAAAATTTAATGTGAATATGTTTATTAGTTTCGTGACAAATTTTCGACCAGATTCATGCCTGATACTCTTAATACTTCTTCTTTCAACCGCTTTTCAACGAAGTCATTATTAAATGCTTTTATCCTGCTGGTCATATATTGCCTTTGGATTCTGCTGTTTGTTGGTTTAAGAAGCGATCATGTTTTCCTGGTATGCTTTTGTCTCACCGCTTATTTTTTCCATCCTTCAACACGAAGGTTCATTACTGCATTTTTTATTTTTGTTATTTACTGGATCGTGTATGATTCCATGCGTATATGCCCCAATTACTCAGTCAACATGGTTCATATTCGTCAGCCGTACGATTTCGAAAAATCCCTTTTCGGAATCACCGTTGGCGGTAACACACTTACACCCAATGAATTTTTTAAACTTCACACGCATACTTTTTTAGATATCATTTCAGGAATTTTTTACATTAACTGGGTTCCCGTTCCGCTTATGTTTGCTTTCTATTTGTTAATAAAAGATAAAATTAATTTTATTCGCTTCTCGTATGCTTTCGTGCTGGCAAATTTTATCGGCTTTTCCATTTATTATATGTATCCTGCCGCACCACCCTGGTATGTGGATCAATACGGTTTTGATTTTCATCTGAACACTCCTGCCAGCACTGCCGGACTTTCAAGGTTTGATGATTTTTTCGGCATTTCACTTTTTCATTCATTGTATGCCAAGAACGCAAATATTTTTGCCGCCATCCCTTCGCTTCACGCTGCCTATCCCGTTATTGTCCTCTATTTCGGGCTCAGGCGAAGAATGGGTCGCGTCAATATCCTCTTCTTTATTTTTCTCTCCGGCATCTGGTTCGCTGCGGTTTATACAGGCCATCATTACATTATTGATCTGCTCATTGGCGCTGCATGCGCAATTCTTTCTTTATTCCTTTTCGAATACGCTTTTTCCAATCCCAAAGTAAATAAATGGTTTTTAAATTTAGCCGGGCGCATTTAAGAAGTTATTAACAAGGGAAGAATAAAAAATTCTGGGCTGTTTAATGATTTCAGGCTCTGAACGAAATTATAAAACATCATCCCGAAATACAAACTAATCGAAACGAAAAACAAAATCAACGGAGCGAAATTGAAAAACCCCGAACCGAAATTGTAAATGATCGGAGCGAAATTGAAAATGATCAGGGCGAAATTGAAAAACCTCGACCCGAAAATGTAAATGATCGGAACGAAATTCAAAAAAATCGGTAAGAAATCACCACTCCGCGGAGCGAAACTGTATCGTCCTGAAAAAAGTTGACAGATTTCGAGGTTAAAACTAAATAGACTTGTCAAGCAAAAAAGATAATCCGGATACAAGATTACATCA
>JBDSOU010000112.1:0-15310 GCA_039914625.1 Bacteroidia bacterium
TATATAATGATTCCGGTGAATACAATTGCTATAACACCAATCACAACATAAATTTTTCCATTGGAACGCATGGTATCTGCCATCTCCACATCGCCTGATTGGGCGAAAATATTATTTGCATTGATCAACAATAGTAACAGAAATACAAATAATTTTTTCATTGATTAAAAAGTTTTTTCTTCAAGCAATGTTATTCTTGTCCGTACCTGCATGATCCAGACACCTAATAATGTCCAGCCGATTACTGCGGGGTAAAAGACAATTCGCATTTTATTATCAAGATCATAATTTCCGAAACCGGGATTGCCTCCGTTTCCGGGATGAAGTGAATCTGTTAACCGGGGCAGTACCATGATAAATACAAACATCATTGCAAATGCAAAGATACTGTAAACTGAAGAAAGCTTGGCGCGTTTGTGCTCGTCTTCAACAGAATTGCGCAATAGAAAATAAGCTGTGTAAACAAGCATAGTGGCAGCAGCTCCGTTCAGCTTGGTATCGTTCACCCAATAAGCTCCCCATGTAAATTTTGCCCAAAGCATTCCTGTTATCAGCCCGTTAATGCCAAACAACATTCCCACTTTGGCAGCTTCGGAAGCAACCAGATCATTTCGCAAATTAAATTTTGATAAATATTTTATGCTGTTGACAACTGAAATTGCAAACAGAATAATCATGCTGAACCACATGGTAACATGAAAATAAAGATTGCGGATGGTTTCATGTAAAATCGGAAGATGCGGAACATCCACTAAAAGCCCTGCAAAGATGGTGTAGTAGAGCAGAAGCACAGAAAGGATTTTCCACCAGTGTTTCATTTTGATGTACGATTTGGGAAGTACGATTTATGATTTTGGTTCACAACAGCTTTTTGCAATTCGTAAATTCGTATTTTTATTCGTATTTCGTTGATGATTTTATTCCCGCCAAAGGTATGGAAATAAGAGGTAAGCCAATGTGATTACAAGGAGGTTGATGGCAAGGAGAATAATTAAATTGGGGTAATTTACAGACCAGCTTAATCCGTCCATTGCATTTTTTGAAAATTTAATTATGGTCATTAACAATGGAAGTAAAATCGGGAAACTGAGAATTGCCATAAGCGATGAACTGTTATTTGTTTTGGCAGCAATGGCTGAAACCAGTGTGAGCACTGATGATAATCCTGCAGCGCCCAGCAGCAATCCCAAAAAAAACATTCCAAGATCCTGCACCATATTTCCCATAAAAATGATGTAAAACAAAAAGCTGATGCACGACACCGCAAGAAGCAGCATCATGTTATAAATAATTTTAGCAAGAATTACATGTTGCGGATTTACTAATGTGTAATAAAATAATTGCAGCCCGTGGCTTTCCTGCATAAAGCTTTTTGCAACAGCATTAACCGCAGCAAACAACAGGATGATCCAGAACAAAGCGTTCCACGTGGGAGGGTCAATAATTTGTTTGAAGGAGAGGTAACAAATAAAAATTGTGGAGATCACATAAATAAGAATGCCGCTGAATGAATATTTTAATCTCCATTCGAGCAGTGTTTCTTTTTTTATGAGTGCAATGATTTGTTTCAACAGCGGTTTGAGGTTTAAGTTTAAAGTTTGAAGTTTGAACTTTAAATTAATATTTAAAAAGATTGCTAAGTTCACGAAAAATTTCAACTTTGCAATTGAGTATGAAATAAGGTTGGGCTTTGCCAACTTTAAACTTTAAATTTTAAACTATGAAGACAGACATTCTTGCTTTCGGTGCCCATCCTGATGATGTGGAGCTTTCATGCAGCGGAACTATTCTGAAGCACATTTCACTCGGAAAAACTGTTGGTATTATTGATCTGACACGAGGAGAGCTTGGCACACGCGGCACTGCTGAGATCAGGGATAAAGAAGCCATTGTAGGAGCAAAAATGTTAGGTATAAGCTTTCGCGAAAACATGAATTTTGCTGATGGATTTTTTACCAACTCAAAAGAAAATCAAATGGCATTGGTTGTTAAGATCAGGAACTATCAGCCTGAAATTGTTTTGGCAAATGCAATAGATGACCGGCACCCTGATCATGGCAAAGCTTCTAAATTGATTTCTGATTCCTGTTTCTTAGCCGGTTTGAGTAAAATAAAAACTTCTGATACTAACGGTGAGCAGCTGCCCTGGCGGCCAAAAGTTGTTTATCATTACCTGCAGGACCGTTATATGAAACCTGATTTTGTGGTTGACATTTCTGAATTTATGGAACAGCGCACGGCTTCCATCAAAGCGTATAAATCACAGGTTTATGACCCGGATTCTATGGAGCCTGAAACGGCTATTTCTTCAAAGCAATTTATGGATTCAGTCTATTACCGTGCATTGGAGTTTGGCAGAATTATCGGGGTAAAGTTTGCAGAAGGATTTGTTGTAGAAAGAATTCCCGGTGTTAAAAGCCTTTTTGATTTAGTATGATTTTTAATTCTGTTCTGCTTTAGTACATTTATCTGAGAGTGATAACATTGAATACATATAGTGAGAAATAATGCATCAGATCAGGTTAGATAAGCTTAAAGAAATTTCTCCTAAAACTGATGTAATAATGCTTACCTCTGTTGACAACAAAAAAATAATTGAACTCGCAAAGAAAAAAGGTGCGTTGGATTATGTTGTTAAAAGTGCGACCGGTTTCAATGAACTTGACTCGGTTTTAAAAAAGCATTTCTCTTTACAAAATTGATATAGTGAAGGTGTTGAATATTTTTAAAAGGGTACATAGCAGCGCTAAAGAGTACTATCAGAAAGACCGCGAAAAAGAAAATTGAAAATCAAGGCACTTTCTGAAAGATATTTCAGGACTTAGGCTGCTTTACTGACATTCTATCATATACCAGTTTAGAAATATCACTGACTGCTTGAGGAAGCGGCAGCACATGTCTTCCTTTAGTCATAATAGTAATAAGGTAAGGATTTTTATTTATATAAACAATGCCTGATTCGTGCAGCTGGTGATTATTAGAATCTTTTGAATTGCCCCATTCGCCAAATTTTCGAGCCACTTTTATATCAGGCGGAAGTTGCTTTACAATGCCTTCATTGAAGTCGCTTTGCACCAGCAACGACAAGGCATATTCCGCATTTTCATTGTTAACATAAGAGGCATTGTAAAGCACCCGCATGAATTTTGAATAATTAACTGATGTAATATGAAAGTCAGGATCGTGTACATCCGGTTCGGGCAAGCCAAGATCAACGAATAGCTTTTTGAATACGGGAATGTTTACATTTTCATTGAGCAGCAGTGTAGCATAGTTATCTGACTTAACTACCATATAGTAAAGAAGTTCTCTTATAGAATAGCTTTTTCCCGGCAAAATGCGGTCGCCTTCATAGGTCTGACGAGGAACCTGCCGCCTGGCATCTAAAGAAAGTTTCTTATTAAGTAATCCCGGGTTTATTTCCGCTTCGCGCAGGTAGGTCATCATAATGGGCACTTTAATAAGGCTGCCCGGGTTAAATTCTTCTTCGGGCTGCACACACATCCAGTCTGTCGAAGTCATGTCACGAAGGTAAACCGAACCTGCATCAATTATCCCTGCTTGCTTTTTTTGTTCCAGCATCAATGCCACTTCGTTTTTGAGGCTCATCATATCTTTTGATTCGATGAACCTGTCAACCAGCAGCAACGGATGGGTAAACTGGTATTCATTCATCCGGTAACGCACCGTTGGCGGAGGAGGACAATCATCGCTTTGCACCACTACAGCTGGAGGCGTAGGATTTTGAGATTTAAACAAAGTATATTGTCCGGCAGCAAGAAATACAAGCGACAATAATACTATAAGCAACACATAAGGAAGCTTAATTTTTGTATTCCAGATAATATCCTTGCAGGATAATTCAGAATTTTTAACATTCATAATGTGGGATAACTAATAAATTGGTTTTACTCTTCGGAAAAATTTGGTTGAAGCAAAGCTATCAATAAATAAAATAATTTTGGGCGAAGGTTTTAAAAAAATAGGTGAACGATACTTTTTTATACGTAAAAAGCATTATTCTTTTATAGATTTTTAGAATAGAACGTATTCTCTGTTTTTTTATTGCCCGATAAATTCATTGATAACAACAAACTATTAACGGTAAGATGGATGGCTGTGAAGAAAAGTTTCACGTAGCGTGAAATGTTTTATTGATCATAAATTGTCAGATTGCTGAATTGTTAAATGCTAAAAAAGCCGTCAGTTATTTAACAATGTGCATCAATGGTTGAAATTCTATTCTGCAAACGGGATAAAATTCCGCATTTAACGGGCTAATTGAATAAAAAACCTTTATATGAATTTTTTAACCTTTAAAAAAATGCTCAATATCACAAACCTTATTAGCTTATTTCGGTGCAACGGAAGGTAATAAAGTTGCTGTGGGTCAGGGATTATTCTTTGTTATTAAGGTTAAAAAAATAAAACAACATTGTTATTCGGATAGTTTTCGGAGCGAAAACTTATTCCATCCGAAGTAGTACCATTTAACAACATAGCCATTTAACAATTTCACGCTTTCACATGCATCCCGTTCATCAACTCCTTTATATCTGAAATAATTTTCTCCGCCAGGTTATCGGCAGTGGTTTCGCTCTGGCTTTCGGCATAAATGCGAATGATAGGCTCGGTATTTGACCTGCGCAGATGCACCCATTCCTTATCAAATTCAATTTTTACTCCATCTACTATATTGATAGGATGCTTTTTGTATTTTGTTTTTATACCATTGAGTATCTCATCCACGTTGGTTTCTTTTGTAAGCTCAATCTTATTCTTGGAAATAAAATAATCGGGATACTTTGCGCGAAGCATGGAACAACTCTTGCCGAATTTTGCAAGATGCGAAAGAAATAAAGCGATTCCCACCAGCGCATCGCGACCGTAATGCAGTTCAGGGTAAATGACACCACCATTGCCTTCTCCGCCAATTATGGCATTTTGTTCTTTCATCATTTCCACTACATTCACCTCTCCTACGGCAGCTGCAAAATATTTTCCTCCTGCTTTTTCAGTTACGTCACGTAATGCACGGGTTGAAGAAAGGTTTGACACTGAATTGCCTGTTTTGTTTTTCAACACATAATCAGCTACAGCAACCAAAGTATATTCTTCGCCAAACATTTCACCATCTTCACAAACTAATGCAAGGCGGTCAACATCGGGATCCACTACAATCCCGAGATGCGCTTTTTTCTTAACAACTTCTTTTGAAATTTCAGTCAGGTGTTCCGGCAAAGGTTCAGGATTGTGCGGAAATTCTCCATTGGGTTCGCAATACATTTCCACAATATTTTCAACTCCCAATGCATGAAGCAAAGCAGGAACGGCAATTCCTCCTGTTGAATTTACACAATCTATTACCACTTTGAAATTTTTATTTGCAATGGCTTCTTTGTCCACTAACGGCAGATTCAAAATGGCTTTAATGTGATGATCGAGCGCAGCAGTATCGCTTGTGAGCTTTCCTATTTTATTTACCTCTTTAAATTCAATTTTAACGCTTTCGCTCAAAAGCAGAATTTCTTCACCGTCAGCTGCAGAAAGAAATTCACCTTTTTCATTGAGAAGCTTCAATGCATTCCATTGTTTGGGATTGTGACTTGCAGTAAGTATAATGCCACCCTGGGCCTTGTTGTTCGTAACAGCCATCTCCGCAGTGGGAGTAGTTGTCAAGCCGAGATCAATCACATCAATGCCCAATGACATGAGCGTTCCGGAAACCACCTGGAACATCATTTGCCCCGATATCCGTGCATCGCGACCCAGTACAACTTTGCATTTCGTCTTTTTATTCCGTTCATTGATCCATGTTCCGTAAGCCGATGAAAATTTTACAATATCAAAAGGTGTTAATGCATCACCCGGCTTCCCCCCTATTGTCCCCCGAATTCCGGAAATTGATTTGATTAAAGTCACGTGTAGTTGTTGTTTTTTTTGAGTTTGCAAATATATTAAAAGCACGTGCTTACGCAGGAATGAGTTATTAACAGTGGATATATAAATGTCCATTAACCATCGCACAGCGTCCATCATCAATAACTTAATAATTCCCCTTGCACACTTCGATAAAAAACCTATTTTTGCACCTCATTTTAAAATTTTAAAGAAAAAAGATGCCGAACGTCAAAGAAGAACAGAATCTTGATATAAATGAAACAATTGGCAAGGCCGAAAGTTATGTTCAGGAAAATAAAAAAAGCCTGTCCGTAATAGGAGTGGGCGTTTTGGTGATAATTGCCGGTTATTTTGTTTACACAAACATGATAGTAGCGCCACAGGAAAAAGATGCTGAAAAAGATATGTTCATGGCAGAACAGTTTTTTGCTCAGGACTCTTTTAAACTTGCCTTGAATGGTGACAAAAATAAAATTACAGGCTTCCTTGATATAATTGACAATTACGGTTCGTCAAATTCTGCTAATCTGGCTAAATATTATGCCGGAATTTGCTACCTTAAAACAGGCGACAATGAAAATGCTATAAAATATTTGTCTGATTATGATGCCGAAGATGATGTAACCGGTGCACTTGCTTTTGGAGGAATTGGAGACGCAAATCTGGAACTCGGAAAAAAAGATGAAGCGCTTAAATTTTATAAAAAAGCTATGGACTGGGATAAAAACCAATTCACTGTTTGTATTTATTCGATGAAAGCTGCCATGGTTTATGAATTAAACGGGGATTACCAATCGGCTGTTGATCTGTATGAAAAAATTAAAAAGGATTATCCCAACAGCACCGAAGCAAGAGAAGTTGACCGATTCATTGCGCGCGACAAGGCAATGGTGAGTAAATAAGTTTGTCCTGTTGATTTGGAATGATGGTCTCTGAGTTCAAATGACCAATTACCAATTCCAAATTCCAATTTCAACTTCCAATTTCCAATTTCAATTGTCAACATCTGATAAAAATCTTTCTCAATTTGATAAATCAAAGGTTCCTGATGCAAGTCCTTTTCATATTGGAATTGTAGTAGCAGAATGGAATTCAGAAATTACAGAGGCTCTTTATGAAGGAGCCTTTTTTGCTTTATCAGAATGTGGCGCTGAAAAGGAACATATAATCCGTTTGAATGTTCCCGGCAGCTTTGAATTAACCAGCGGGGCAAAATTTTTAGTGGAAAACGAAAAGCTGAATGCAATAATTTGCCTCGGCTGTGTAATCCAGGGTGAAACAAGACATTTTGAATTTATTTGCAATGCCGTTTCACAAGGTTTGACATTGCTTGCTGTTCGTTACAGCATCCCTTTTATTTTCGGTGTCCTCACAACCGATAACCAGGAGCAGGCTAAAGACCGTGCCGGAGGCAAACATGGCAATAAAGGCATTGAAGCTGCAATAACAGCAATCAAAATGGCTTCCCTAAAAAATCAATTTAAAAAAGGAAAACAAATAGGATTCAGGTAGCTCTTATTAATTCCTGAAACTTAAACTACTCATATTCTTTACACGCCCCCACCCCTCCTTTTCGTTATCTTTGCACCCCATTTTTTTATCATGAACAAATCACAGGACATAGACGCGCTTGACCCAAAAAAATTTATCATTATAAAAGGAGCAGCCGTTCACAACCTGAAAAAAGTTGATGTAGCTATTCCGAGAAATAATTTTGTAGTCATTACCGGTCTGAGCGGTTCCGGAAAATCTTCTCTTGCTTTTGATACTCTTTATGCCGAAGGGCAAAGAAGGTATGTGGAAAGTCTTTCAGCTTATGCACGCCAATTTATCGGGAGAATGGACAAACCCGAAGTGGATTATATTAAAGGCATTGCACCTGCAATAGCCATTCAGCAAAAGGTTAATACAAGAAATCCGCGCTCTACTGTAGGGACAAGCACGGAGATTTACGATTATCTGAAATTGCTTTTTGCACGAATCGGAAAAACATATTCACCGCAAAGTGGAGCGGTGGTAAAAAAACAATCGGTAAGCGATGTGGTTGATTTTGTAAAAGCACTTGCAGCCGGAACTAAGGTTTTGATTTATGCACCGCTGCGATTTCATACCGGCAGGAGTTTCCAGGAAGAGTTAAATATTCTTTTGCAAAAGGGGTTTGCACGTATAAAATATAAAAGCAAACAAGAGCGCATTGAAGATTTGCTGACTAACGGAGAAGAAACTGCGAAAAAGAAGGATGAAAAGAAATCATCAAAAGGGAAAAAAGAAACTCCGGTAAGCGAACCTGTTTTGATTCTGATTGACCGTTTGGTAATGGAGAAAACCACTGATGATGACTTCTGGTCACGCATCGCAGATTCAGCGCAAACTGCATTTAATGAAGGTTTCGGTAGTTGCATTGTTGAAGTTGTAAATGAAAAAGATATTTCTCAAACATCTTCTTTCAGCAATAAATTTGAAGCGGACGGAATTGTTTTTGAAGAACCCTCCACTCATTTGTTCAGCTTCAATAATCCTTATGGCGCATGTAAACATTGCGAAGGTTTCGGAAGCGTAATCGGAATTGACCTTGATTTAGTAGTGCCAGATAAAAGCCTTTCTGTATATGATGAGGCAATTGCACCCTGGCGCGGTGAGAAAATGAAAGAATGGCTTGATAAGCTGATCAAAACTTCTTATAAATTTAATTTTCCGATTCACCGTCCATATTATGAATTGAATGATTACGATAAAAAACTTTTGTGGACTGGCAATAATTATTTTGAAGGGCTGAATGCTTTTTTCAAATTCGTTGAAGAACAGACTTATAAAATTCAATACCGTGTAATGCTGTCCCGCTACAGGGGAAAAACAGTTTGCCCTGAATGTAAAGGTTCACGCCTGAGAAAAGATGCAAACTATGTAAAAATCGGGGGTAAATCCATTACCGAAATAGTTTTGATGCAGGTGAAGTACAGCTTAAATTTTTTCCAGAATGAATTGAAGTTAGACGAACACGACAGCCAAATCGGAAAGAGGTTGTTAGTTGAAATCACTAACCGTCTGTTATTTTTAGAGCAAGTTGGTTTGGGGTATCTCACGCTAAATCGTTTGTCAAATACGCTGTCGGGAGGCGAATCACAAAGAATAAATCTTGCAACATCACTCGGAAGCAGTTTAGTCGGCTCGATGTATATTCTTGATGAACCGAGTATCGGTTTACATCCCCGCGATACACAGCGTTTGATAGCTGCATTGAAAACATTGCAAAAGCTTGGTAACACCTTGATAATTGTGGAACACGATGAAGAGATTATGCGTTCTGCCGATCAGTTGATTGATATCGGCCCCATGGCAGGCACAGAAGGCGGTGAACTGATTTTCCAGGGAAGCTTTGACGAGATGCTTCGCGACACAAATAGTTTTACCGCAAAATATCTGAGCGGAAAAGAAATAATCCCTGTTCCTTCACGCAGACGAAAGTGGAAAAGTTTTATTGAAATAAAAGGAGCGCGCGAAAATAATCTGAAAGGATTTGATGTAAAATTTCCGCTGGGTATCATGACAGCCGTTACAGGTGTGAGCGGCTCCGGAAAAACTTCTCTCGTGAAAAAAATCCTCTTTCCATCCGTGAAAAAATTGCTTGGAGGATATGGTGAGCAAACAGGAAATTATGATAAAATGCAAGGAGACTTTGTCCTGGTAAGAGGAGCCGAACTTGTTGATCAGAATCCCATTGGAAAATCATCGCGCTCTAATCCGGTAACCTATGTGAAAGCTTATGATGAAATACGTGCTTTGTTTGCAGAAATGCCTGTTGCACGTGCACGCGGCTTTAAACCTTCTCATTTTTCCTTTAATGTGGATGGCGGACGTTGTGATGTTTGCCAGGGCGAGGGTGAGGTAACCATTGAAATGCAGTTCATGGCTGACATTCATCTGAAGTGCGAATCGTGCAATGGTAAACGCTTTAAAGATGAAATTCTTCTTGTAACTTATAAAGAAAAAAATATTTTTGAAGTGCTTGACATGACGGTGGATGAATCACTGGAATTTTTCAATTCGGTTCCGACAGGCAAATATCAAAACCTTGAAGGAAAAATAATCTCCAAATTAAAACCTCTTGCCGATGTGGGTTTGGGTTATGTCAGGCTGGGTCAGTCTTCTTCTACACTCAGTGGCGGTGAAGCTCAAAGAATAAAGCTGGCATCTTTTATCACCAAAGGAACGGGATCAACAGGTACTCTTTTTGTTTTTGATGAGCCGACAACAGGATTGCATTTTCACGATATAAGAAAATTGCTTGATGCTTTTACCGCATTGATCAACCAGGGAAATACCGTTATTGTTATCGAACATAATTTAGAAATAATAAAGTGTGCTGACTGGATTATTGATTTAGGTCCGGAAGGCGGAGATGAAGGCGGGCATCTTCTTTTTGAAGGAGTGCCGGAAGACTTAATTAAAAGCGAAAAATCACTTACTGCAAAATACCTGAAAGAAAAAATCTGACTTTTAAATTTGGATTTATTTTCAATTTAATTTAAGTTTGCCAAAAGCAATTTACAATGAGCGAAACAAATATTAAAATCATGATGCATGAAATGATTGACATGATTGAAGACAACACTGTTTTGAATGCTGTCTATAATTTCCTTTCAAAGGTTACCGGAAAAAAAAGAACAAAAGATTTTTGGGATACACTTTCTGACTCAGAGAAAAAAGAAATTGAAGAAGGATTGAAAGATGCTGAATCAGGAAGATTAATAGCACACGAGGAGGTAATGAAAGAAATAAAAGCACGATTGAAAAACGAATGATTGCTGTTCGCAATATTGTCTGGACAGAAAAAGCAAGAGCCGGTTACATTGGTATTATTGAATATTTGTTGGAAAAATGGTCAACTAAGGAAGCGAATAAATTTCATGAAAAAACTATAAAGGCTCTCCGGCATATTTCTGAGTTTCCGGAAATCTTCACCCTTTCACATAAAAAAAATATCAGAAAATATCTTATAGTCAGGCAAATTACAGTTTATTATAAAGTATTTCCCAAAAAAATAGTCTTGATTACTTTTTGGGATAACAGACAAAATCCTTCCAAACTGAAATTTTGACTTTAAAAAGCAAATAATCAGTTCTTAAACATCGGATGTATCTCATTATATTTCTCTAAAAACACGTACATCTTTTTTCTTTTCGTTCTTTCTTTTTTAATGGCGTTAAATTGATTGTAAAGCGCTGAATCACGAACAAGAATAGAATTAAAATAAGTTAATTCATAACTGCCGGTATTTCCGTTTTCAAAATCAAGAATGCGCTCTTCCGAATTTCCTTTTGAATCAGTTAACACTAATGACAGCGGATCACGGATAAGCGGATAAAATTCGATAAACAACGAAATACTTCCGACTGTATTTATTTTATGGAAAAACTGGTTGAGGCAGATGTAAGGCGTTCCATCTTCACTAAATCCCCAAATGGAATCACGGTTCAAGGCTTTTCTTGTTCCTGATTTATCAATGTAATAGAGGTTTGCAGTGTGCGCCCATTGCCACAGCGTAAACGTACTGTCATACATGGATTTATAAAGATTTTCCAAAACAAGGTTCGGCTGATTCTTTTTTATGTCTTCAAAAGTAAAATACACTCCATCCTTAATAATAGGCATTACCGGATTGCCGGCTTTAGCAGGATTCTTTTGTTGCGAAAAGCAAGCGGCAGAAAAAAATAAAATAAAAACACTGAAGTAAATTTTTTTATAATTCATTTTAGCAAATAGGTTATTATATTGGCTTAACAGCATCCGATCAATATTCGTAAATTCGCAATGATTCATATTTGTTGATGCTTCCGCAAATTTATTAATATTACTTTGTTAATCTTTTATACCTGCTGAATGAAAAAAAAGTTCTACACCCTTATATTTTTAATATTTTGCAGTGCAGCATCCATCTGTCAACCTCAAGCTTATCATTGGTACTTTGGAAATCATGGAGGACTTGATTTTTCTTCCGGATCAGCAGTGGCGGTTAATAACAGTGCAATGTCAACTGACGAAGGCTGTTCTTCCATTTCTGATGCATCCGGAAATTTACTTTTCTATACAAACGGAGCAGATGTTTATAATTTTCTTCACCAACTGATGCCTAACGGCACGGGGCTGCTCGGACATATTTCATCCACACAATCATCGCTGATTGTTCAAAAGCCGGGAACCACTGATCATTTTTATATTTTCACATCTGATGCCGGAGCTTATCTTGATCCACCAAATATCGGTGTGCATTTTTCAGAAGTGGACATGAATTTAAATAGCGGAAGTGGTGATGTAATAGCTGCAACAAAAAATACAGTGCTTCTAAACACAGCTGCAGAAAAACTTTGCGCTACCCGTCACGCAAACGGATCTGATATTTGGGTGCTGGCGCATGGCTGGAACGACAGCACATTTTATGCATACATTGTAACAAGCACCGGTGTGAACGTTATCCCTGATTCGAGCGTCATTGGTTCTGTTCACAACGGAAGCGATGACAACACAATAGGGCAAATGAAATTTTCACCACAAGGTGACAAGCTGGCTCTTGCGGTACGCATTGCAGGTTTTTTTGAATTGTTTGATTTTAATAATGCAACAGGTGCAGTTTCAAATTCCATCCTATTGCAGATTCCGCAATTTCTGACAGCATACGGCTTAGAGTTTTCACCAGATGGAAGCAGTCTGTATGTCAGTACCGATAGTTTTAATTCGCTTTATCAATATGATCTTTCATCCGGCAATCCGACTGCAATCATTAATTCGCTCATTACTGTTGGAACGATTAGCGGAGGAGCCGGCTCCCTGCAACTTGCGCCTGACGGAAAAATTTATATGGCGCATTACATTGGAACCAATGGAAATCAATATCTCGGCAGAATTAATTTTCCAAATATACTTGGTAATGGATGCAATTTTGTAAACAATGCAGTCAACCTGGGAACAGGAAAAAGTTATTTCGGTTTGCCAAATTTTATTTCGAGCTATTTTCTTTTTACCGGCATCTCAGAAAATAAGACTTTAAATTATTTTTCGGTTTATTACGACCATTTGAATAATAGTTTGAAAATAAACTTTGATCATGTTGACAGGAATTCAGCTATAGCTATTCGATTAATCGACCTGAACGGAAAAGAAATTTTACATGAAACAGTCGTAAAGGTAAATTCTGAAATTATTTTAAATGAATTGAAAACAGGGATTTATATTTTTGAAGCAGAAAACCGGGAATTTAATTTTAACAGAAAGATTTTTATTTACAGGTAAGCTTTAATTCTACCATACATATTGCGGAATTATTTTTTTTGTATCCATGATTGCTTGCTGAAAAATACGAAACTTAAATAAACTTTGAACGTTAAACTTTTATCTGCACTTTGAAATCAGACCATCGAATTTATATTTAACATATTTCCATTTTCCTACCTTTGCTTCTTAACATCAATAAAACATTTGTGGATATCAGTGTAATTGTTCCCGTTTACCGAAGCGAGTCAACGCTTGAGGAACTTTTTGGGCGCATAGACAATGTACTTGGCAAGGATTACACGTATGAAGTTATTTTTGTGGATGATGATGGCGGAGATAACAGCTGGAATGTTATTGAACAATTACACGCAAAGCATCCGGAAAAAATAACCGCCATTAAGCTGAGTAAAAATTTCGGTCAGCACAATGCCATTATGTGTGGCATGCATTATACAAAAGGAAAATTTATTGTTACCATTGATGATGATCTGCAGATTCCGCCTGAGGAATTAATAAAGCTTATTCAAAAGCAAAAAGAAACCAATGCTGAATTAGTCTATGGTGTTTACGGACAAAAGGAACATGCCAGGCTGCGTAACAAAGGAAGCGAAATGGTGCAAAAAATATTCCGTTATGTTTTTAAAACTACCGGTGACATCACGTCTTTCCGATTGATAAAAACGGAAATGAAAACTAAAATTTCGCAGCACGCGCAATCTTTTATTTTCATTGACGGGTTGCTTCACTGGCATACGAATAAAATAAGCCGTGTTTTGGTGGAGCACAAGCCAAGACAGCAGGGGCAATCAGGCTATTCGTTCGTAAAACTTTTTGCTTTGGCAGGAAATTTATTGTTCAACTTCACAACGCTTCCTCTAAAATTAATGATTGGAGCAGGGTTCACCTGTGCAGTTATCTCACTGATAATTGCTGTCATTTTTATGATACGGAAACTCGTATATGATGTACCGTTGGGATTTACCGCTATTATAGTCACCATACTTTTTATCGGAAGCATACTCATGCTTTTCCTTGGAATATTGGGCGAATACATTAGCCGGCTGTATGCTAATCAAAATCAGAAACCACAATTCTCAGTGAAACAAATCTTATGACACATCCTAACATTCAAACGGAAGAATTAATTATTGGTGATAATGTTGACATTCACGAATCAGTTATCATCCGCGGACTACAGGGCAAAGCGAAAAAAATTGTTTTGGGCGATAATATCTATATAGGTGCCAATGTTCAAATCCTTTGCGATAATTTTTCGCTGGGAGATTATTCGCGTATTCAACACAGCACCACAATACACGGATACAAACCCTGCATTATCGGGCACAATGCATGGATCGGGCAATCTTCAATAATTGATTCCATTGGAGGAACTACTATCGGAAATAATTGCGGTATTGGCGCCCATTCGCAGTTATGGAGCCATATCCGTTATGGTGATACGCTGGAAGGTTGCCGCTTTAATTCGGGACACCCGATGAACATCGGAAACGATGTATGGTTTGTTGGACATTGTATTGTGTCACCTATTACGGCTGCTGATAAATCAATGGCAATGGTTGGTTCAGTAGTTGCAAAAGACATGGAATACAACACTATTTATGGCGGGTGCCCTGCAAAAGCTGTTTCTGATAAATTAGGTTTTCAATTTGCTCCTGTTCCGGTTGAAGAAAAACTCGAAAAGATGAAGCAATACATTATAGAAAGTAAAATTGATGCCTCAAAAATTAAGGTTGTTTCTGCTATAAATGATTTTAATGCTGATGATTCGATTGCTTATTTTGATGTAATGTCACGCCAATATACTAAAAAGAAAACCGTTGATGAAATTGCATTCATGAAATATTTATTACCTGTACGTGCTAAGTTCGTTCCTTTCGCTAAAACTCTCTGAAAGCTATACCTTTTATTAACTATCAAGCCTCGGCCAGTCTATTAAACTGTATTTCATAAAGCTGCTTATACAGTCCTCCTTTTTTCAAAAGTTCCTGGTGTGTTCCGGTTTCTTTTATTTCACCGTGATCAAGAACAATAATTTTATCGGCATTTTGAATAGTGGCAAGACGGTGTGCAATTACTAATGAAGTCCGGTTCTGAGTAAGCACTTTTGTCGCTTTAATAA
>JBDSOU010000042.1:0-20794 GCA_039914625.1 Bacteroidia bacterium
CACGACATGTATGTGAAAGAGTATCTTGCTTTCATTGCAGGTATGCACAAATTATCAAAAGAGAAAATTGAAAAACGTGTAGCACAAATGATTGAAATTACAGGACTTGGCTTAGAGCAAAAGAAAAAAATCGGGGCGTTGTCAAGAGGCTATCGTCAGCGCGTGGGGCTTGCACAAGCAATGATACACGAACCTTCAGTTTTAATACTTGATGAACCTACTTCAGGGCTTGATCCCAATCAGTTGATTGAAATCAGGAACCTTATTAAAAACATAGGTAAAGAAAAAACCGTAATTCTTTCCACGCACATTATGCAGGAAGTGGAAGCCATCTGCAACCGTGTCCTTATTATTAATAAAGGAAAAATTATTGCTGATGACAGCGCGCAAATGCTCCGGAAAAAAATGGAAATAGAAAAAATATTTATTGTTGAGTTTATTTCTTCGGTTTCCCAATCCGCATTGGAAAAAATCACAGGAGTTGCTTCATCAGAAAATATTCAGGGAAATGAATGGAAAATAAAATCAAAAGATAACATTGACATCCGCGAAAGCCTTTTCAAATTTGCTGTAGATCATCAGCTTTCCGTATTGAAATTAAATGTCGAAGAATACAGTCTGGAAGAAGTTTTTCATAAACTGACACAACAAAACTGATCAGGATTTCTAAAATAAATTTTTCTGGAAAGTATTTTTATTTCAACATTATCCCTAATTTTGCCGGTGCTTTGGTGGAATGATTTGAAAAGGATTGCAACCACACTAAAAAGTGCTAAACCAAATCTTTTCACGTTTTTTTTTATCAAAGCCAAAACACATCTGAAATCGTAAATCCCAAATTTTAAATCTAAAATCATAAATCTAAAATTCTAATGTCTTATTTATTCACATCCGAATCCGTATCAGAAGGACATCCTGATAAAGTGGCTGATCAAATCTCTGATGCATTAATTGATCACTTTCTTGCATTTGATCCCAATTCAAAAGTTGCCTGTGAAACTCTTGTTACAACAGGGCAAGTCGTTTTAGCCGGTGAAGTAAAATCAAAAACATATCTTGATGTTCAGAAAATTGCACGCGATGTAATTTCAAGAATCGGCTACACCAAAAGCGAATATATGTTTGAAGCAAATTCATGCGGAGTGTTTTCTGCTATTCACGAACAGTCAAGCGACATTAATCAGGGGGTTGAGAAAAAGAAAAAGGAAGAACAGGGCGCTGGTGACCAGGGAATGATGTTTGGTTATGCAAGCAACGAAACAGATGATTACATGCCGCTCACGCTTGATCTTGCTCACAAATTACTGATTGAACTTGCCGTTATTCGCAGAGAGAATAACAAGCAAATGTTTTATTTACGCCCTGATGCAAAATCTCAGGTTACATTGGAGTACGATGATAACAATCGCCCTGTAAGAATTGAAGCCATTGTAATTTCCACACAGCATGATGATTTTGATACAGAAACCAAAATGCAGGAACGCATTAAAAAAGATGTGATCAATATTTTAATTCCACGCGTAAAGGCAAAATACCCAAAGCACAAAAATCTTTTTAATAGCCAGATTAAATATCACGTAAACCCGACAGGAAAATTTGTTATCGGTGGCCCGCACGGTGATACTGGAGTTACCGGAAGAAAAATTATTGTGGATACTTATGGCGGCAAAGGCGCTCACGGAGGAGGTGCGTTTTCAGGAAAAGATCCTTCCAAAGTGGATCGTTCGGCTGCTTATGCCACACGTCACATTGCTAAAAATTTAGTGGCTGCAGGTATTTGTGACGAAGTGCTGGTGCAGGTATCGTATGCAATCGGAGTTGCTGAGCCAATGGGAATTTATGTGAACACTTACGGAACTTCAAAAATAAACATGACCGATGGAGAGATCGCAGAAAAAGTAACATCCATTTTTGACATGCGTCCTTATTTTATTGAAACACGTTTGAAGCTGCGCAATCCTATTTATTCTGAAACGGCTGCTTATGGACACATGGGACGTAAATATGAAACCGTTACAAAAACTTTTGTATCACCTGATGGAAAAAAGATCACCAAGAAAGTGGAGCTTTTTACATGGGAGAAATTAGACTACGTGGAGAAAATTAAAAAAGCTTTTAAAGCCAGTTCAGCAAAAAAGACCAATGGAATAGCTGTTAAATCCAAAAGTTTAAATCTTGGATTGGCTAAATTAAATTAGTTTACGAAATATTAATTCCAATTTTACAAAAGAACTCCGGACAACCGGGGTCTTTTTCATTATTAAGTAAAATTTATTTGAAAATCATCTAAAAGTATCATTTTTAAGAGGATAGCAAAAAATAAACCCATTAGCTAATGATATAATACTAAAGTATGAATTATCAGTTATTCTTGCTATTGTAAGAATCAATTCATATATTTGCTTATTCAAAAACAAAAACACATGAAAAATCATCTTAAAAAATTATTCCTGCCCCTGTCCTTTTTTCTTTTTATTTCCACATACAGTTTTTCTCAAATGCAAAAAAGTACGGGATCTGCCGCTCAGAACTCACAAGTTGAAACTATGATTGTTAAAGCAATAGGGGTAAAAGCCGATAATGTCTTTAATGAGTATAAAAACCTGCTTGCTGGTTTAAAAGGCGTTTCAATCACAGGTCGGACTTTAGAAAACGAATACCTTGTAATTGAGATTGACAAAAATCAACACCAGGTTATTGATGTATTGCAGCCAATGAAAGATGCAGGCTACAATTATGAATTCCTTTATGAAAATCCCTCTCCTCAAAAGATTCGTGAATTATTCGCGAATGATCCTTTGATAAAATAAAATTCAATTTGCAACGAAAAACCATAACAATATGAATAAAAAATTATACTCAATATTATTGATAGGACTAACTGTCATAATGAGTTATTCAGCCAAAGCGCAGGTAAATGATCTGCCCTGCAATGCAACTTTTTTGCCGTTGGGTATTTACATTTCAGGTAACAATACCGGGGCTACCAGTACCAGCGAACCGGTCAGTCCTCCAACCTGCTTTGATGCGGGAGGAGCAAGAAATACTATCTGGTACAGATTCACAGCACCCGGTTCCGGTTGTGTAAAAATTAAAACAGTAAGCGGTTCTTTAACCAATACACAAATTGCTTTGTTCGGAGGAACATGCGGAACTTTAGCCCCCGAACTGGTATGCAATGATGACGCGACTGGTTGCGCAGCTACTGTATACCCTCATTCTCAAATGCAGGTTTGTGGTTTAAGTTCAGGCGTTACTTATTTTATTGTAGTTGATGGCAGAGGTAATAATACGGGAACATTTTCAATCCTTGTTCTTGATGGTGGACTCACGAATGCAAATCCCTTTCCTCCAGCCCCTATTCAGGATTGTGCACTTCCTCAATTATTATGCGGTACAAGCATTTCTTACCCCAATCCCGGATTTCAGGGGGTAGGAAATATTTGTGATCATCCCCCGACAAACTGTCTTGCTTCAGGAGAAAAAGGTTCTGCATGGTTCAGGCTTGTTTGCAATGGTACGGGTAATATTGAATTTACAATTGTACCGAATAATTGGACCGGAGGTTCCACCGGAACAGATTACGATTTTGGTGTATGGAGAAATGGCGGTCCCACAGGTCCAAATTTTAATTGCAGCACTTTAAATGGAAATATGGTAAGATGTAATTATAGCGCTATTGGTGTTACAGGATGTTATCAGGGTGGAGGAGTTGCTCCTCCGGGCTATGCAGGTAGCGGAGGGGCTTTTGGTGCTATGATTCCTGTTGTGGCAGGAGATATTTTGCTTATTGAAATAAGTAACTTTGCTATTAGTACCACCGGATTTTCTGCAACATTTACAGGTCCTATAGCAACAGCAACTTCTCCCGGGGGTACGCTTGTTTGGACAGGTACTGTAAGCACAGATTGGTTTAATGTAACCAATTGGGGCGGATGCGCATTACCTACTTGCCAGACTAATGTTATTATTCCAAACTTTACACCGTTTCAACCTGTAATTACCGGGCTTGATGCAAGTTGCCGCAGCATTGATATTAATCTCGGTTCAACGGTAACTCTTACCGCCAACAGGCAGTTAATGGTATGCAATGATTATTTAAATAACGGATCTTTTGTTGCAGGTAATAACAGTACAGTTTTATTTACGGATACCTGTACTGTTTGTCCGCCCGTGTGCGGAGCCTGTGCTGCAGGAATCAATCATAACCAGCTCATTGGGGGTAATTTGACAGGCGCAAATAGATTTTGGCATTGTACCACTTCAAAACCTGCCGGATTGATGGCACAGGCACTTCAGGATATTGATATGGCGGGTAACTTTACCGTTACTGCCGGTGGTGCTTATGGCGGAGCATTTGATGCGTCAGGAATCTATCATAAAGTTGCAGGCAATGTAGATGTTCAAAATTTAATTGCTCCGGTGGCAAGTTACAATGCTGCTGCAACTTTAGAGCATAACGGTGGCGCTCCTGCAACCTACCGCAATGGAGGCTCGATAATAAGTATGACAATGAATCAGTCAGCGCCATCAACTTTAACATTACTTACAGGCATGACAATGACTGCGGCAGGAGTATTAACTTTAAACAACGGAAAAATTATTACTGGAACCAATCTGGTAACAGTAAACAATCGTGCTTTGAATGCAATTACAGCCGGCAATGTGAATAGTTATATTGAAAATAACAATCCTCCCCTTACTACCGCAGGATTGAGAAAATATCTTTGGAATACAGGCGGAGCGATCGGACAATATGAGTTTCCTGTTGGAACCGCTGCCAAAGGTTATCAGAGGATGAGTTGGAATATTTCAGCAGCATGGCCCTCTTATGCAAGCATGAACTTTGTGACTGTAAATTTTAATAATACCTGGCCTACAAATCCTGGCTCTAATGCCGGATTGGGACCTGAATGTGCCGCTCCCAATTATCATACAGGCGGTGCTTTTGCACTGGACAACGGTGTGTGGGAAGTAAGACCGAATGCTGCTGCTACATTCAATACTCCCGGATGTATTATGGATGTCACTCTTTATAACCGCAGTTATACAAATGCTTCATTAGGATACACAGTTCAATATAATAAAAGCGGACCCATTACAACACCCGGAAACTGGCTGTTAAATCCGTTTCCTACAGGTTGCTTCGGGAACCCCCCGATTACCGCAGTAGTAAGAAGAGGCCTTAATGCACAAGCTGTATTAGCGGCTTTCCCACTTACTGCAGTAACATATTTCAATACAGCTCAAACAATTGTTCCGCTACCCATTGTATTGTTAAATTTTGAAGCAATAGGATTAAGAACTTCCATTCATGTAAAATGGGCAACCGCATCAGAAACAGATAATAAAGGTTTTGATCTTGAAAGAACAACCACCCCCCCCAATAATTTTGAAAAGATCGCTTCTATAAATGGTCATGGTACCACATCCTCTGCTAACTATTATAGTTTTGATGATAAAGATGTGCAATCGGGAATAACTTATTATTATCGGTTAAAGCAAACAGATTTCAACGGCAATTTTGAATATTCAAAAATTGCTTCAGCAAGCATTGATGGCGAGCTGACAGGTTTTGCATTTAATGTGATGCCCAATCCATATTCAGGAAATACCAACATTACTTATACTTTAAAAGAAAGCTCCAAAATTAAGATTGAGGTTATAAATGTAATGGGACAAAGTGTAGATGCCATTTATAATGGTATGCAGGAGCCTGGCGACTATCAATATGATTTCAGTGCAAAAGCATTGGGGTATGCCGTAGGTGTTTATACTGTACGGGTTTATGTTAATGCTCAACTGTTCACTAAGCGAATTTTAGAAACAGAATAATAAAAGTAAGCAATAAAAAGCCGTTCTTCGGAAAGAAGAACGGCTTTTTTATTGCGTTCAAGGAAAATTACCTTTGAGTATTTTTAGAAAATAAGAAATATTCTCAGCTAACCCGACAAAATTTATGATTGATTGCTTTCAACTACTCAAACTTTTATCTTTGAAAAAATTCAATCAAAATGACAAAGGGAACCTTCCGAATCCTCTGCTGGAACATAAATGGTATTCGTGCCGCATGGAAAAAAGACTTGCCAACCTGGTTTGCAAAAGAATCACCGGACGTACTTTGCCTACAGGAGACAAAAGCCCAGCAAGATCAGCTTGGGCCGGAAATTGTAAACTTTAATAATTACAAAAGTTATTTTTTTGCTGCCGAAAAAAAAGGCTATTCAGGAGTGGCAATTTATTCAAAACATAAACCATTAAAAGCAACAGCGGGTTTTAAGAATCCTTTGTTTGACTCCGAAGGAAGAGTAATTGAAATGGAATTTGAAAAATTTGTTTTATTCAATGTTTATTTTCCAAATGGGGGCAGGGGACCAGAGCGTGTAAAATATAAACTTGATTTTTATGATGCACTTTTCAAACGCGCTGAAGAAGTTCGAAAAACAAAAAAGAATGTGATTATTTGCGGTGATTATAATACAGCCCACAAAGAAATTGATCTTGCCCGTCCGAAAGAGAATAAAAACACATCGGGTTTTCTCGCTGAAGAGCGTGCTTGGATTGACAAGATTGTTGAGATGAATTACATTGACATTTTCCGTGAATACAACAAAGAACCCAATCAATACACATATTGGGATCAAATCACCCGTGCGCGCGAACGCAATGTCGGATGGCGCATAGATTATTTTTTTATTTCAAAGGAAGCACGAGACTTAATCACTCAGGCAACCATCCATCCTAACATTATGGGAAGTGATCATTGCCCGATTGAGTTGGAACTCAAACTTTAGACTTTAGACTTTTCTTTTTCTTCTCCCTTGCCTCCAACCGCTTGTTATGTCTTATATCTCTCCAATATTCCGCTCCGTAACCAACAAAGATTTCAGCGCCAGGAGGAATATTTTTGAAAGAATAAATATAGCATTTGGTGCCGACAATTCTGTACGTTGAATTATTCAAAAGCCCCTTTTTTGTTTTTATTCCTTTTGCATCATTTGCATAACGAGCTAAAGCTTCAGGATGATTGTATGCATCAATGCACCGGTTTTTATTAAAGTAAAATAAATAGCCGTAACGGTTTTTTTGTACGCGTTCGTCATACTCTTTATAGGAAATGATTTCGCCTGTATATTCCACTATGCGCTTTCCTTTTTTAATAAATTCTTTTGTGTACAACCCTTTACCTGCATCCGGCAAGGTTGACTTTTTTACATAAAGCATAGAAATTATTTTGATTTTTGTGAATAAAAATTATACTGAATAAAATTCCATAACCATTAATTCAATTGCAAATCCGATTAGTAATCCTGCATAAATTTGCATCTGGCTGTGAGAACCGCGAATGAGCCGGGCTGTTCCGATGACTCCGGAAAGTAAAATTAAAAAAATAAAAAGCATGGTGATTTGGATATATAATATTTCGGATAACCCCCAGGTTAGGCCGATTACTCCGCCTATTCCCATTGTGTGAACGCTGATCTTCCATTTAAGGCTTATTAAAAACGCTGCAATAATAACTAAAGCCGCACCACAAATAATAAGGGGGAAAAATCCCGGTACCGGAAGCAACCTGAGCAAGTAAAAAGCAACCAGGTAAAAAAATGCTGTTGCTATGAAGGGAAGTCTTCTTTCCTCCTTTTTCTCTAACTCAAGAGAACCTATTACTTTTTTTTGTACAAGAAACATGGTAAACAAAACAGGCATCACAAAAGTTGTAATGAATACAACAACGAAAATGATGCGCTGCAACTGCGGGGGTACGCTGTAGGCCAGGTAAGTATTCAAATTAAAAATAAGAAGCATGGTATAAAAAGGCATCAATAACGGATGAAAAAGATAAGAAATAATATTTGCAAAGTTGCGTGACACGGAAAGTTCAGTTTAATGCAGAGGGAAAACAAAATAAGAGATTGCAAAAATAGAAAAGAAGCAGCTTGAAAACTCACTAAAGCTCTTTTCTCAATCTCGCAACAGGAATGTTTAATTGTTCCCGGTACTTGGCAATGGTTCTTCTCGCAATATTGTAGCCTTTTTCTTTCAGCATTTTTGCAAGCAAATCATCAGGCAATGGTTTTAATTTATCTTCACCGGCAATGGCATCGCTGAGAATTTTTTTAACCTCGCGGCTCGATACTTCCTCACCGGCATCATTTGCCAATCCTTCTGAAAAAAATGTTTTCAGTAAAAAAGTTCCAAAAGGTGTTTGCACATATTTGCTGTTCGCCACTCTTGAAACTGTTGAAATATCCAATCCGATGATCTCTGCAATATCTTTAAGGATCATCGGTTTTAAAAGTTTTTCATCGCCTTCAAGAAAATATTCTTTCTGATATTTCATGATGGCATTCATGGTGAGCATCAAGGTAAGCTGTCGCTGCTGTATTGCATCAATAAACCATTTTGCCGACTCCACTTTTTGCTTTACAAATGTCAATGCTTCTTTATTTGTTTTTTTATTGGTCTTATCTTTTGAATATGACTGGAGCATTTCAGTGTATGTCTTACTCAAATGAAGATCGGGCGCGTTTTTAGAATTCAGGCTCAGGTCAAGCACTCCGTCATTATTCGCAATAATAAAATCGGGAATTACTGCTTCGCTTGTTTTACTGTCAGCCGCAAAATTACTTCCCGGGCGCGGGTTTAATTTCAGTATCTCATGAACGGCATCTTTCAAATCCTCATCATCAAGATTCAGATAGGTAGCAATTTTTGTATAATGTTTTTTAGAAAACTCGTCCATATATTCACGGACAATTTTTTTCGCAATAACAGCAATTTTATCATGCTCATCTTTCCGTTCCAACTGAAGCATCAGGCATTCCTGCAAATCACGCGCACCCACTCCTGGCGGATCAAAAGTCTGAACTAATTTCAAAGCTTCAAGCAGTTCTTCTTTTGTTGCAGTAACATTTTGCGAAAAAGCAAGATCATCAACAATGGCGTCAAGATCACGTCTTAAATATCCGTCATCATCAAGGCTGCCGATAAGCTGTAATCCTATTTGATAATTGCTGCCATATAACTCGCAAATTCCTAATTGTGCAATTAGACTTTCCTGGAAGGAACCTAAAGAACTGATCGGAATTTCTGTCCGCTCTTCATCTGGCGAAGTATTGTTTGCAGTAGTTTTATAATAAGGAACATCCTCATCAACCATATACTCATCAATATCAAAATCATCTTTACGCTGGTCATCTCCTGAATCAGCATCAAAATCGGTTTCAAAATCTTTTACTTCTTCTTCATCGGTTTCCTGAACATCCTGTATAGAATCTTCTTCGTTTTGCAATTCCTTTTCTACCTCATCCATTCCTTCTTCAAGGGCAGGATTAATTTCCAATTCTTCTTTAATGCGCTGTTCTAAGGCGGCAGCCGGCACCTGCAGCAATTTCATTAACTGAATCTGCTGTGGCGAAAGTTTTTGTAATAACCGCTGGTGTAATCCCTGTTTTAACATAGTTCAAAAATAATAATTTAAAAATATACAATTTCTTAATGCGGTTGTACGGGAAATAAAGCTTTTTGTTTTTAGCTTTTATCTTTTAGTGAAAAAACTGCCCGATTATGTAAGATTTTTCAAAATTTGAATTAAAAATACGTTTTCCTTTAAATACTATTCAAACTTAAAATTCCGCATTCATAGGAGTGCGCGGAAAAGGAATCACATCGCGGATGTTTGTCATACCGGTAACGAATAAAATTAATCGTTCAAAACCCAAACCAAAACCAGCATGAGGAACGGTTCCGTATTTTCTTGTTTCCAAATACCACCACATACTCTCTTCAGGAATTTTCATTTCTTTAATCCTGCTGTACAGCTTGTCATAATTTTCCTCACGTTGCGAACCACCGATTATTTCTCCGATCCACGGAAATAAAATATCCATTGCACGAACGGTTTTTCCATCATCATTCTGCTTCATGTAAAATGCTTTTATTTCTTTCGGATAATCGGTGAGAATCACAGGACGTTTAAAATGATCTACCAAAAAGTTTTCATGTTCCTTTTGCAAATCAGTTCCCCAATTAACAGGAAATTCAAATTTTTTATCTGTTGCTTTTAAAATTTCAACAGCTTCCGTATAAGTGAGCCGCTGGAAATTTGTGCTGACAACCGATTGCAGTCTTGCGATCAATTCTTTGTCATACATTTTATTTAAGAATTCAAGATCATCTTTACAATTTTCAAGCGCGTATTGCACAAGATATTTTAACATGTCTTCTGCCAAATCCATGTTGTCCGTAATATCATGAAATGCCATTTCAGGTTCTATCATCCAGAATTCTGCAAGATGTCTTGGAGTGTTTGAATTCTCTGCGCGAAATGTGGGTCCGAATGTGTAAACCAATCCCAACGCAAGGGCTGCAAGTTCCCCTTCTAATTGTCCTGAAACTGTAAGATTGGTTTCCTTACCGAAAAAATCTTTTTTGAAATCAATGCTTCCGTCTTCATTTCTCGGAATTTTATTTAAATCAAAAGTTGTTACATGAAACATTTCACCTGCGCCTTCAGCATCTGATCCGGTAATGATGGGTGAGTGCAAATAATAAAATCCGCGGTCGTTAAAATATTTATGAATTGCAAAAGCCATTGCATGACGAATGCGGAATATGGCACCAAATGTATTTGTGCGTGGACGCAAATGCGCAATCTCGCGAAGGAATTCAAGCGTGTGTCCTTTTTTCTGTAAAGGAAATTTTTCAGGATCGGCTGTACCATAAACTTCAATTTCTGTTGCCTGAATTTCCACAGGTTGTTCCTGTCCCTTTGATTCAACCAATGTACCTGTAACCGAAACGGATGCTCCTGTTGTGATTTGTTTCAAAAGCTCTTCACCAAATTTATTCGGATCGGCTACAACTTGTATATTATGGATAATGGAACCATCGTTCACAGCAATGAACGCCACGTTTTTATTTCCGCGTTTAGTACGCACCCAACCTTTCACATTCACTGTGGAGTTGTAGTCCGTTGATTTTAATAATTCTTTAATGTAGATTCTTTTCACTTGAAAAAGTTTAAAGTTTAAAGTTTAAAGTTGTGCTTATTCTACTTGATACTTGGTATTCCTCAATTAAATTTCCTCTGAATTAAAAGCGTCAATGACTTATAAACTTCCGAATCTTTTTTCCAGTTGAATTTCGGGGTTAATGTTTCTGAAATATAATGTTCTGCATCCGCATAAGTTTTGCACGAGTTGAGAAAATCTATGCTTTCATTATAATTCTGCAAATGTCCGTCAAACAATTCATTCACAAATTTGAATTTCTCGTTAATGCCGATTGATTTTTTCAAATCTGTTACCGGCTGATTTTGCAATTTATCATGCCAGCTTTTGTCTTCTTTGGATTTGGTAATCTTATCGTGAACCGTTTGAGGTCCTTCAAACTTATTTGACACAACCGTTGCTTCTTCAAAAAGATTTCCGCTTTTCGAAACAGGCTTTGAAGTTTTATTAATCACGCTGGTTCTTTCTTCCATAATTTTTTGCTCAACAGGAGCAGAAATTTTTTCCTGAACTTCTTCAATCTTTTCTACTTGTGGAATTTCAACGGAAGCTTTTAGTTCATCATGCCCTGATTCCATTTCTGCAATTATTTCTTCTTTTACCGGTTCAGGAGTTTTTATTTCTACAATTTTTGGTTCTTCAACTTTCTTTTCTTCAGCAACAAATTCGGTTTTCACAATTACGTTTTCAGCACTATTTAATTTATTCAATTGCAACAATGCTTCATAAAGGTTGCGCGTATTATTCAACAGCAAGTCAATTTCAATTTGTGGAATTTTACTTTCGTTGATCCTGATGACATCATATTGCTCCCGAAGCGTTTCGAGCAACGAAGCTATTTGTTGTTTTGTTAATTCGGTACTCATATTTTTTTTTGATTTATAAACGGAGATTTGTCTGTTTATTATCCTTTTGACAGAAAACTTGAAAGGTTCAAAAGATTCCTGTAAAGTTTGGGCGAATTTCAGAAAAATTCCTGAGGTCAATGTAAGTATTGATAAATAGCTGCTAAAAATCAGGTATGCATAAGTAAACAAGTCCAAAGGGACCCTTTTTCATTTGAAAAATCCAATGCTGTAAAAATACTTTTTCTTTAAAAAATCTGTTTGATAAAAACACTTTTACCGGTCACCAGACCTGTATATTTTAATCTTTCTTTGCAATACGGCACCATTGCTCCATGTCAGCATTCAATAAATATTTTTTCATTATTCCAATGCTTTTATTTTTTGCATTCGAAAGCTATGCACAAACAGTAACCAGTGCACGGCAGCATTTCATTACCGTAAAAACCGATTCGGTCATTATTGACACCGTCAGCATTATTCCCGGAACATTTTTTATTTTAAATGATTCAGGAAATTTTGTTGACAGTACGGCTTATGCAATAGATTATCCCAATGCAGTTTTACGTTGGAAAAAAGACAGTTCAGCTTCTCAACAAATAAAAACTGACAGTGTAAAAATTGTTTATCGGGTGTTCCCTGTTTTGTTCACGCAAAGTTTTACGCACAGAGAAAAAAAAATTATTGAAAAAAATTACCAGGGCCTTTATAATCCTTTTCAATATAAAGAAGGCGGCCAGAAATCAGAAATTTTTAAGCTGGAAGGGCTCACTAAAAACGGTAGCATATCGCGCGGGGTTAGTTTTGGGAATAACCAGGATTTGGTGGTAAATTCAAGCCTGAATCTTCAGCTGGCCGGAAAGCTCAATGATGATGTGGATATTCTCGCTGCCATTACGGATAATAACATCCCGGTTCAACCGGAAGGAAATACCCAACAGTTAAATGATTTCGATAAAGTTTTTATCCAGCTTTCAAAAAATAAAAGCAAATTAATTGCAGGTGATTTTGAATTGACACGTCCCGAAAGTTACTTTATGAATTTTAACAAGAAGGGGCAAGGTGGTGTTTTTTCAACGGAGTTTCCGCTCACTAAAACCGGTGCTATAAATCCTTCTGTGATGAGAACGGCATTGAGCGCTTCGGTATCAAAAGGCAAATTTGCGCGAAATGTTTTTAACGGTATTGAAGCCAACCAGGGACCGTACAGGTTGATTGGCGCACAGAATGAAGCATTCATTACCGTCCTGTCGGGTTCTGAAAAAATTTACATTGACGGTCAGTTGCTCACCCGCGGGCAGGAATACGATTATGTGATTGATTACAATGCAGCGCAAATTACATTCACAACAAGACAATTGATCACAAAAGATAAACGCATTGTTGCGGAGTTTCAATACTCTGATAAAAACTACGGTCGGTCGTTGATTTATTTTAATAATGAATTCGAAAACAGAAAATTAAAATTAAAATTCAATGTATATTCTGAACAGGACAGCAAAAACCAGCCGCTGCTGCAGGATCTGAGTGATGAGCAGAAACTATTTCTTGCCGATATTGGCGACAGTATTACACGTGCGTTTTCACCCAACGTGGACAGCATAGCTTTTGATATTAATGAAGTTTTGTACCAGAAAAAAGATACGATTGACAATGCAATTACGTATAATATTTATTTTTATTCAACGGATTCTACTGTGGCGCATTATCGTTTGGGGTTCAGCTTTGTCGGGCAAAATGTGGGCAACTATATACAAATTCTGAGCAGTGCAAACGGCAGGGTGTTCCAATGGGTTGTCCCGCTCAACGGAGTTCCTCAAGGCGCTTATGAACCTGTAACGTTATTGATTACACCCAAGCAACAGCAAATGGTGACTTTTGGCACCGACTATAAAATTTCCAACACCAGCATAGCAACCATTGAAGGCGCGCTGAGCAATTACGATATCAACAGGTTTGCAACAAAAGATAAGAAGAATGATGTGGGATATGCCGTCAATACAGGCATTCAAAAAATGTTTAGCCTGGATGCGGATTCGCTGAAAGGCTGGAAATTTAATACCGCAGTAAAATATGAACATGTTGATAAAAATTTTGTACCGGTTGAAACGTTCAGGCCTGTGGAATTTAACCGCGACTGGAATCTCACCAATCTTAGCATCAGTGAAAACGAAAACGGTGGAGTAGTGCTGCTGGGATTAAACAAAATGAACCAGCAGGTTTTAAATTACCAGCTCAAAACATTTTTGAAAGGCAACCAGTATCATGGTTTAATCAATGCTTTGAACGGATTGTTCAGTTATAAAACCTACCGGTTTGTTTTTGACGCGAGTTATTTGCAAACTTCAGGGACATTAAGCCATACAAATTTTTTAAGAAGCCATTCCGATTTTTCCAAAACAGTTTTTAAAAAAATAATTACCGGGGTAAGATTTGAACAGGAACAAAATAAACTTTTCGATATAAATGCCGATACGCTTCAATGGAACAGTTATTCTTATAAACAGGGACAATATTATATTGTCAGCAGCGATACTGTGAAAACAAAATATAAAGCAGATTATTCAAGAAGGTATGATTACGCAGGTCGGAACAACTCATTTAAAAATTCAACCGTTGCTGATAACACTTCTGCCGCAGTAGAATTTAATAAAAATCCTAACAACAGGCTGGGCACTTCTTTAACGTACCGAAATCTCCGTATTATTGATACGTTGATCACTTCACAAAAAAAAGAAAAGTCCATTCTCGCTAAAATTGACTACAATCTTTCTTTGTACAAAGGGGTTATAGTTTCCACAACTTATTATGAAGCAGGCATAGGGCAGGAGCCCAAGCTTGAATTTTCTTACGTAAAGGTTGAAGACGGAACAGGCGTTTATACTTTTAATGATTATAACGATGACGGTATCCCGCAATTGAATGAATTTGAAATTGCAGCATTCAAAGACCAGGCAAATTACATTCGCGTATTTACACCGACCAATGCTTTTGTAAGCACCCACACCAACCAGCTGAACCAGGTCTTTAATTTTAATCCTTCCGCAATTTTGAGGCAAGATAAAAAATTCTCAAAGTTCATGTCGCGTTTTGCCGATCAATTTTCTATGCGGCTTGATAATAAAACACTCGAAAGTAATTTGCTCAAATCATTAAACCCTTTCTTAGGCAATGTTGCAGACACTTCATTGATTTCCACAAATTCTTCTTTCAGAAATACTTTTTTCTATAATCGCAACAGCAATATTTATGGATTTGATGTTACGTATGAAGACCAGAGAGGGAAGACATTGTTAACAAATGGTTTTGATGCAAGGGTAACTAAAAAAATAAACGGAAACGCACGCTGGAATATTAACAGAACGTACAGCATAAATGAATTCGGTGAGAACGGACAAAAGAAAAGCACATCTGATTTTTTTTCTGAGCAGAATTATTTTATAAAATATTATTCATCCGAAAGCAAGTTTAACATTCAACCGGGTTCTTCATTCAGGGCAAGTTTAATTTATGAATACAAATACAAAAGAAATTTTGTTGGCGGACTTGGCGAAAGGGCTATTCAAAATAAATTTGGAACTGAATTAAGATACAGTTCTGTAAAACGTGGCGTAATTTCAGTCAAAGTAAATTTTATTCAGCTCAATTATAATGCGGAGGAAAATACATCCATCGCTTATGAAATGCTGGAAGGTTTAAAAAAAGGAAACAATGCTACATGGAGCGTTTCGATTGAAAGAAATATTTCAGGAAATGTCCAATTGAGTTTAAACTATGAAGGCAGAAAATCACAAGATGTAAAAACAGTGCATACAGGAAATATGCAGGTGAGGGCATTTTTTTGATTGAAGTCCGGAGACAGTGAATTTAAAATTCTAAATCAGAAATAATGAAAACAAATCAATTTATTCCGCCTCCTGTACAGCTATTTCAAATGATCACGGGCTTTTGGGCATCACAATGCCTGTATGCTGCCGCAAAGCTGGACATAGCTGATTATGTCACAGATATACCAAAGCATGTTAACGAGATTGCAAAAGAAAGCGGTACTCATCCGGAAGCGCTTTACCGGGTGATGCGTGCTCTTGCAAGCGTTGGCGTATTCGCAGAAAAAGAACAAAAACATTTTGTACATACTGATTTGAGCGAAATTCTCAAATCAGATTTACCGGTTAGTATGAAATATCTTGTGTTGGCAGAGTTGGGACAGGAGCATTATCGCGGATGGGGCAATCTCGTTCACGCAGTAAAAACAGGTGAAATTGCATTTAATGAAACGGAAGGTGAAAGTGTGTGGCAATATTACAGCAAACATCCCGAAGACGGTCTTAATTTCATGAAAGCAATGACCGGCTTGTCAGAAGGCTTTAATCATGCGGTTGTTCCTTCTTACGATTGGATGAAGTTCAAAAAAATTGTGGATGTTGGCGGAGGTAACGGTTCATTGCTTGCCGCAATTTTAAATACCAATAAAGATGCAAAGGGAATTTTGTTTGATGAACCTTATGTGACAAATAAAGCTCACGAAGTTTTAAGCTCAGGAAATGTTACTGACCGGGTGGAAGTAATTGGCGGAAATTTTTTTCAATCCGTTCCTGAAGGAGGAGATGCCTATATTTTAAAATTTATTCTTCATGACTGGAATGATGAACGCGCTCTGACAATTTTGAAAAATATTCACACAGCTATGCATCATCATGCAAAATTATTGATTGTTGAAGGTGTGCTCCTTTCTGGAAATGAAGAACAACTTGGAAAACTTTTGGACATTAACATGCTTGTGATGACTGGCGGAATGGAACGAACGGAAGAAGATTACAGAAATTTGCTGGGTAAATCAGGATTCAAATTGTTAAAAATTCATCCCACCCCTTCACCTATGAATATTATTGAAGCCGTGAAATAAAAAACTTAAACAGGGATACTGAATTATTTGCCTGTTATCTTAAACTCAATCCGCCTGTTCTTTTGCTTACCTTCAGCAGTATCGTTAGTAGCATACGGCCGGGTTTCGCCATAACCTACAAATGTCAAACGGTCTTTTGAAACTCCTTGTTGAATGAGATACTCTACGACTGATTTCGCACGGTTTTCAGAAAGGGTTTGGTTGTATTCATCTTTACCTACATTATCCGTATGGCCGGAAATCTCCACTTTCAGTGTTGTAAGACCTTTCATGAGTTTTACTACACGATTTAAAATATCTTTTGACTGGGCTTTCACATCAAATTTATCCGTATCGAAAAAAATATTGGTCAGAATAATATTGTTTCCTTCCTCCATAGGTTTCATGTCAATATCCATAATTATTTCTGAATATGCAGCAGTATCCGAAACATTGAAATGATCGGATTCAAATAAAAATCCGTCAGAATAGGCAATAGCTCCGTAATTTCTTCCGGCAGGCAGTGACACAAGATACTGACCTGTTTTGCTGTCAGCATTAAAGTTACCGATGTGCTCCCCTTTTTCAAGATCAATCAATTCAATGTTTGCAGCAAGCGGCTCCTTAGTAGAGGCATTCCGGATAACTCCTTTAAGTATTGCCATCCTGCTTGCGGGGATAACCGGATTGCTTATTGATGTTTCCATTTTTTTTTTGCCGGGGTCCATCTTGCTTGCCACATTTTCTTCTCCTAAGAAGGTTATCATGTAAAGATCCTTCTCACCTGACCCTTCTTTGCGTATAGATGCATAATATCCATGCTTGCTGCTTGCTGATACAACAAAAAACACATCGTCATCAGGTGTGTTGATAGGATAACCTATGTTAGTTGGTATATTCCAGGCTCCGTTTTCATTAAGAGTGGTGTAAAAAATATCATAGCCGCCCATGCTCGTATGTCCCTGTGAAGCAAAATACAAGGTGCGGCCGTCAGGATGCATGAAAACACCCTCCTCGTCATAGGGGGTATTGATGGTGTCGCCAAGATTTTCGGCCTGTATCCATTCTTTTTTTACATCATTCCACTTGCTTTTGTAAATATCACGTCCGCCTTTTCCGCCCGGCTTGTCGCTTACAAAAAAAAGCGTGTTTCCATCAGGAGATAAACAGGCAGCCGACTCATGAAATTTTGTATTAATATTTTTTCCGGCATCTTCCGGTTTTGTAAAATAACCCTTCACAAGCTTTGAAATCAGGATATCACCTGAATTTTTATCGCCTTTAAACACGATCAGTGTATGTCCGTCAGGCGATAGTCCTGCTGCCGCATCATGCGACCATGTATTTACAGGAGGGCCTAAGTTTTTTGGAGTAGTCCACTTATCATTCACTTTACTGCTGAAATAAATATCTTCAAAAAATAACTGATCACGCTGGTCAACGTCTCCTCCGTAAGTATCGTCTCTCCTTGAGGTGAAAAACAGCAGTGATTCGTCAGCAGAAATTAAAGGAGTATATTCAGGAAACTTTGTATTAACAGCCGTACCAAGATTTTCAATCTTAACACTCACTGGTTTTTTAACAAGCTCTTTTCCGTAATTACACTCAATAATTCGCTTTCTTACAGCTTTTGATTTTTCATCATTCACCGTTGTCGGAAGATATGCATTATATTCTTCAATAGCTTTATCCCATTCTGAATTTAAGTGTAATCCTCTGCCAAGATTATAATGAATCATAGCGTCCACATTAGGACTTAACTTATATGCCTTCAAAAAAAACTCGTACGCCTTAAATTTATTATTAGAGTTCAGGTAACAAACACCCAGCTTATTATTCAAATCGGCATTATGGGGATTGAACTGGTTTGCTTTTTCATAGAACGGAAGTGCAAGCTGGTAGAAAGGAGTTTCTTCAAAATATAATTCATCCCCTTTCAGAATGTTACTTAGTGCTTGTTTAAATTCGCTTTCCTTGCCGGGAAAATTTTCAGATTTAAATGGTACATCCTGACCGTTAGAAACATAATAATTAAAAATAAAAACAGAGGAAATTAATATTATTTTGATACCTTTACCTTTAGTAAACATGATCTGAAAATATTTGTTTACAAATTTAAGCCTGAATTATCAAATAAACCAAGCCATAGGAGGAGAATAAATTATTTTTATTTGAAACTTTTCGCAGGGCTTATGCCTCTTATAGCTGAAAGGGATAAAACTGAATGCCTGATACTATGGAACTTACGCCTGAAATAAAACAACAGAATTTTATGAAACTGTATGAGCCGGTTCACGTAAAGCTGGACAGGTATGTTCATTCAATTATGCGAAACCGTGAAGATGCAAAAGATATAATCAGCGAAACTGTATTGAAAGCGTATGAAAACTTTGAAAAAATACACAAACCTGAATCGTTTTTGTACTATCTCTTCCGGATTGCAAGCAATGCGATAAGAAGCAAAGACCGGAGGAAGAAATTTTGGGGGGAACTGGATCAGAATCATACGAACAATATTCCTGATGCATCGGATGATATTATTGCAAAAACTGAAATGAAAGAATTTTATGCACAATTAAATCAATTGCCTGAAAAACAGAAAGAAGCTATTGTGCTGTATGAAATTTCAGGTTTGACATTGAATGAAATCCACCAGATACAAGGAGGAAGCCTGAGCGGTGTAAAATCAAGAATTGGCAGAGGACGGCATCAGTTAGAGCAAAAATTAGAATACACGAAAAAAATTTCTGTTAACACAACATTAGAGTTCAAATAATTTTCAATATAAGTACTATGAATCAAAATAAAAACACATCATCGAAGCTGGAAATGCTTTTTGAAAATGCACGAAAGCAGGAACCGGTGGTGAATTTAAATGAGGTGAGTGAGTTGCTTAAAAACCCTGCTGCGCATCAAAAGAAAAAAGAATCTAATTCCTGGCGCTGGTTCGGGTTATTCCTTTTAATCGGGGTTACTGCATTTGGCGCTTTTTACTTAAATACTAATAATTCTGCTACTGAGGAAAAACCGGAAACTGCTTTAGTTATTACAACTGTAACTCCATCAAGCAATAAGGCAACTCCGCCAAAAGCCCCTGCTTCGGGAAAAACAAATGATTTGTCTGCGGTTGCTGACCATAACACTAATAGTGCGCCAACAGAAAATATTTTAAACGAAAATAAAGAGGGAAATAATACTGCTTCACCCAACAATGTTGCCCCTGACGATATTGCACCAAGGGATGCGCCTTCAAGTGAATCTGGTAAAAATGTTTTATCTACAGGAAAGGCGGAAACAAAACATGCAACCGTCAAACATTATGAAGGCGATGCAACCATAAGTTTTTTAAGCGATGATAATAAAAAAATAAAAATGACTGTTACACCTTCAAACGAAGTAATTGGCTTTAAGGTAAATGACGAGGCAATTCCAAATGAAAAATATTCTGAGTATAAGAACATTATTGATGAAGGATTGAAATTAAAAAACGATCAGCAAAAAAAGTCGAGCGGCACGGTTCCTGTGTCCGATCCTGCTCATGCATCAAAACGTAATTTGTCAAGTGCCATCATGAACCAGTTAACTGCTGATGGTTTGATTTCAGGAAACGAACCTTTTGATTTTACTCTTACAGGTCAGGAAGTAATTCTGAATAATCAGAAACAAACGCAGGAAACATTTGAAAAATTCAAGCAGCTATATGAAAAAACTGCGGGGGAGAAATTACCTGCAAAATATAATTTTCATATCAAGCGCTGATTCAAAAAATAATTTAATTATGTTTGGGAATAAATTTTATCCATGAAATTTATTCCCATTTTCTTTTTAGTACTGTTCGTTGTTTTCGCTGCCCTGCAGTTCAATGACCCCGATCCTGTTCCATGGATGTTCGCGTACCTTTCAGCAGCTTTTTTGAGCTATCTTGCTTTCAAAGGAAAGCTGGTTAACTATGTTGCTTTTATTTCTGCGGCAATTTATTTACTTGCAGCTGTTTATCAGTGGCCTCCACAGTATGACGGTGTAACCGGAAACATGGATGCTGATCCTAATAT
>JBDSOU010000160.1:0-11772 GCA_039914625.1 Bacteroidia bacterium
AAAAATGAAATTGCAACTACAATTAAAAATCCAATCAAGGCAAATAATTTTTTCTTTTGAAGTAATGATGTGTTGCACATCCAATCATAAATAAACCAACCAAAAAACATGGTTCCGCTTCCAATAAGTATTGCAGTCAGCGAACTGATTTCTCTTACGGATGAATCAATCATTACTGCTTTAGCATTCATAAAATAGACTAACGTGAGCAGCAACATTCCTGTTAACCAGGTGAAGTAGGCTTCGTATTTAAACCAATGCAAATGTTTAGGAAGAACAGGCGGAGCGGATTTATATTTCTCCACATAATAAAATCCTCCTCCGTGTATTGCCCAGAGATTTCCTGCCAATTCATCACGAAGATTTTCTGTTCTGTTCAAGCTGTTTTCTAGGAAAATAAAATAGAAGGAAGCGCCAATCCATGCAATACCAAACACCACATGCGCCCAGCGAATAACCAGGTTAAGCCATTCCATCACATGCGAACCGAGATTATACTTTGCTGTGAAGAAATAAGCGATGTAAATAAAAACTACAAGAAATGAAAAAAAGAAAAAAACATTTTTGTATTGTCTGATTTCAGTTTTTGTTTCAGACATTTTATCAGAAACATCATTTGCAAATTTTTTATTCAGTGATTTTGAAGAGCGATTTAAAACAACAGCCGTGATGAAAAGAAATAAAAAAATGACAAGAAAGCATAATTGCAATGAGGTTAATTCCATTTTCTAATTTTCTCCGAAGGAGTCCTTTGGACAAATCACCAAATCTTCAAATTGAGTTTCTTCTTCCCTGTAATATTTTATAAAACGACCTGCTTCTTATTTCATCCACTGTTAACCCTGTTACCAATGCTTCTTCTTCTGAAATTGCTCCGCAGTTCATTGCTTTCAAAAAATAATTTAACAATCCTTGTCCTGTTGCTGCATCATCAAAAATATCTCCGCTCAAAGTTGCCTGCGCTGATTTTCCTACAAAATGTTTTAATCTCACAGCCGCATCTTCATAGCTATCCAAAAAGAAAACATAAGTAGCAGCATAACGCATCGGCAACTGTGCAGGGTTCAAATCCCATCCCTGGTAAAAACCATTGACTAACGAATGCATCGTATGATTATACGCAATCTTCCAGGCATTGTGAACCACTTCAGTATTTTCTTTTTTCTGCTTTGCAGTCAGCTTATCTCCGCGATGCGGACCAACCGGCATCACGTTAGTTGCGCCATCGCTAAGCATAATCCCTGTTCCGCCCAAAGCAACACGCGTCATGTGATGCGCAAAATCACAAACCTGGTGACCCATCGTTTGATATTTTGCAGTGATGTTGCACGAAGCCGTGTAATCATACGTCCCAAAATGTGCTGCAATACATCTTCCTTTTGATGCGCGAATAAATTTCATCAGCGGATTTTTTCCATCATCATCCATCACAGCCTGTGTTGCCTCAACCATCATTTCCATTTTCAAGCTTCCGTCAGCAAGATTGTTTTGCTTCTCAATTATTTCCATAAAAATCACCAGTGCTTCAATCTGTTCGGGAATGGTAACCTTCGGAAGCATCACAATAAAATTATCGGGAAGCTGTCCGTTAGTTTTTTCTAAAAGTGTAGTTAAAAAAATATCCAGCGTTCTCACTCCGCGATGTTTCAAATCCTCTGTAAATGGTTTTATGCGGATGCCGATGAAAGGAGAAATCGTCATTGCTTCCATTCCTTTTGCAAGCTCTGTCGCAGCATTCACAGCAGTTGCATCCTCTTCCTCGTCACTGCGGTTTCCAAAACCATCTTCAAAATCAATTCTGAAATCTTCAACAGCTTCGCGTTCCAGCTTTGCAATTATTTTTTTGTAAACAGTATAAGGCAGCCCTGCAGCATTTTTTTTGCGCTCCGCCTCATCCGTCTTATCCAATTGCTCAATCAGTTTTGATATTTGAGCCGCAGTTTTTGGCAACGATTTATGCCCGCCAATTTCAAGCACATTCGCAAGCGCCACAAAATTCGGGGCATATGTTGCAAAACTTTTCAGCGCAGTTTTTCCCATTTTCGCCATGCTGTCGCTTTTAAAAAGATTAGCTCCTCCATATACAGTATGCACCGGCTGCCGGTCCGGCTTATCACCGGCATAAATATTCTGAAACTTAACATTAAATTCTTTTAATTCGTTCAGAACCGAATCTCTGTCATTTTGCGGAATTGATAAATTCATAAAAAATAAAAATTTCCCCGAAAGTATGAAAACAAAAATTATTGGGAGACGGGCGGTTCAGCTTCGTAGGCAACAGTGTGCCCGCTGTCCACTGCAATCTTTTTTTCCTTTTTTATTTTTTTACAGTTTGGCAAAAAAAGGCTTTCCGTTTCCATCGGGTCTAATTTCGTAGGGAGTCGCTTCGTAGCAACATTTAAAAAAAATGCTATCCTTGGGTTGTCATTCAGTTCCCTGGGTTGTCATTCAGTAGGAAACTTTTTAAATGCAACTACAAATCACTATCTCTTCTAACCATTTCCAAAAACCTCTTTCAAAAAAAATCCCGTTAGGGATGAAATATTGGTAACAAAACCAAACCACTGTAAACCAAATCCCGTTAGGGATGACATATTAAACAACTAAAATTCCAACTAAAAAAATCCTGAAAGGATTCAACGTTAATAGAAAAATACAACCACAAAAACTTTCCGATCCTGAAAGGATCGAACAAACTCAAACTGCTTTTAAGAACCTATTAATTTTTTCAGCATTTATTATATCACTAACAGGCGATGCAAGAAATTTAAATTCTTCTGTTGAATCTAATTTCTCAAATTCTTCAGTGATAGTCCCAATTAAATTAGATTTTAATTCAACTATTTCTTTAGTATCAGAAGGACTGGGTGCATACTGTTCACATATTTTCATATAAATGTCGAAAAGCATATCAATGACACGAATTGAATTTTCATGCGGAACTCTAAGAGCATTTGCATTTTCTTTTATTAGTTCCATTCGGTTTTCACGTTTTTGAAGAATGATATTAAGGCATTTAATAAATAGGTTATTATAAGAATGGCGATATTGAAATTCCAAATCTGCTTCAAATGTTAAATCATTACCCTTATGTTTTTCTAATAATTTATTTCCATCTAATAATTTAGACGCAACAATAAAAGAATTGCAATTAATGTTATGCATAAACTGGTTTCTGAACTCCATCATAAGTAAAAATTGCTGATTTTCTTCTTTACTTAAAATTTGTAAATCGAATAATAAATCAATTTTATTCTTAAAACTTAAGCTACCACTTTTATGATTAATTGCTTTTCTGTCTTCATTTTCAATATTAAGATAAAAAAGTATGAGTTCACTTATATCATTTTCTAAATGCAAAGCCATGTCAAGAATCTCAGTTCTTAAAGAAAGGTTTGTGTCATTCACCATTTTAAATTTGTTTTAATGAAAAATTTTCGTGACGCGTTGTGAAGTTCCCCTCAGGTTTTGATTAAAGAAATAATTTGTTATAAATACCACTACTGTTCGTTATCTGCTCACAATTAATTTTTTCGTAATACTCTGTTTGTCCGTTGTAATTTGAATGAAATAAATTCCTGCCGCATCAAGCTGAAATGAAAAAGCATTTTCATTTGGTTTTGTTTGAAAAATAATTTGACCCAGTAGGTTTGTAATTTTTATTTCATCAATAATACCTGAACTTATAATATTGGAATGTCCGTTACCTGGATTTGGAAAAATATTTACTATATCATTTGAATTACTATTCTCCGTTATGCCTGTAGTATTACCTAACTTAACAACAAAAATATCATCAGCACCTGTAGAGGTCATATTATACGTTCCGGAGCTTGGGTCAAAGTCGGCTGTGACATTAAAGTATCCTGTTGCATAAACATTTCCGCTGGCATCAACCTCAATAGAAGACCCTGCATCAGTATTTGTGCCGCCCATTTGTTTTGCCCATAGAAAATTCCCTGCAGTGTCTAATTTAGAAACAAAAATATCTGTCAAACCAGCGGAGATCAGATTATAGATTCCCATGCCTGGGTCAAAGTCTGCCGTGTCAATAAAAATTCCGGTTGTATAAACATTTCCAGTTGCATCAACTGCGATGGAGTAACCACCATCAGCATTATTTACTCCGCCCAATTGTTTTGCCCAAAGAAAATTCCCTGAAGCGTCAAGTTTGGAGACAAAAATGTCGTTACCACCAGCGGAGGTCAGATTATAGGTTCCTATGCCGGGGTCAAAGTCGGCTGTGCCACTAAAGGTTCCGGTGGTATAAACATTTCCGGTTGCGTCAACAGCAATGGAGTAACCAGTATCGCCATTTATTCCGCCTAATCGTTTTGCCCAAAGGAAATTTCCGAAAGCATCCAGCTTGGAAATAAAAACATCAGCATTACCAGCAGATGTCAGATTATATGTTCCGGTGCCTGGGTCAAAGTCGGCTGTATCAACAAAGGTTCCTGTTGTATATACATTTCCGCTGGTGTCAACAGCGATGGAGAAACCCCAATCCGCGTCTGTTCCGCCCAATTGTTTTGCCCAGAGGAAATTTCCGGAGGCGTCAAGTTTGGATACAAAAATATCTGGATAATTACCAGCCGAGGTCAGATTATAGGTTCCTGTGCCAGGGTCAAAGTCGGCTGTGCCATTAAAGAATCCTGTAGTATAAGCATTTTCACCTACATCAACCGCGATGGAGTAACCAACTTCATCATTACTTATTCCGCCCATTTGTTTTGCCCAGACAAAATTCCCTGAAGCATCCAGCTTTGAAACAAAAATATCATAACTGGCATCCGAGATCAGATAATACGTTCCTATGCCGGGGTCAAAGTCGGCTGTGTCTTTGAAATATCCTGTTGTATAAACATTTCCACTGCTATCAACAGCGATGGAGTTAACATAATCAAGAACAGCTCCACCTAATTGTTTTGCCCACAGAAAATTTCCCGAAGGGTCAAGCTTGGAAACAAAAATATCATAATTACCAGCAGAAGTCAGATAATACGTTCCCAGACCGGGATCAAAATCGGCTGTGCCGCTAAAGATTCCTGTTGTGTAAACATTTCCGTTTATATCTACAGCGATAGAAAAACTCTGATCAATATTTGTTCCTCCCATTTGTTTAGCCCAAAGGAAGTTTTGTGAATTTGCATTGTTAACCAATCCTCCTAAAGCGGAGAGTAGAATTATTATAATCAGTATTCTCTTCATTTTATTTGGGTTTATTTTTTTTTGTCCCAACCGAGTCTCCTTTTTAGGGACTCGGTTGTTTATTAAACAAAAGTAATTTTATTTTCCACTCTCTCAATTAGAATTCCGTGCGGCTGGTGTCCACGAAAAGTGCGAACTGTAACTTTTTCGGCTTAGAAAACAAAAATCACACTCCTGTCCCCTCTCGCAACTGTGCATTCCAGCGCACAGAGGGGGATAAAAAAGTGGTGCGGAGGCAGATTTGTACAGGTAAATTAAAAATCGTAATTTTACAAATTAGAAGTCTGACTTCTAATTTGTAAAAAACTAAATTATGCTGATACACCGTCAACTTACAGATTTGGTGCGCCAACGCGCCCGTAAATTACCCGTAATAACCATTACCGGACCACGTCAATCGGGCAAAACAACCTTGGCAAAACTTATTTTTCCAAAATACAATTTTGTGAGTTTGGAAAATACGGACACCCGCTCTTATGCAATTAAAGACCCTCGCGGTTTCTTAGATGAATACGGACCGCGTTTAATTATTGACGAAGCGCAATATGTTCCGAAATTATTCTCTCACATACAACATGCAGTGGACGAATCAGGCAAAGTCGGGCAATTTGTTTTAACAGGTTCGCAAAATTTTAAACTTACTGCAAGCATCAGTCAAAGTTTAGCAGGGAGAGCCGCTGCTTTTACATTGATGCCTTTTACGGTAAACGAACTTCGTGAAGCCGGAAAGCTCAAAGGAAATCTGTGGCAAAATATTCATCGGGGTTTTTACCCCCGTTTATTCAGCCGCGGACTAAAGCCAAACGAGTGGCTGCCTGATTACAGGCGCGATTATGTGGAACGCGATGTGCGAAATATTAAAAACATTGGGAACCTGCATTCCTTTCAACAGTTTATGCAACTGTGCGCATCGCGTTGCGGACAGTTGGTAAACTTCTCAAATATTGGAAATGATATTGGAGTAAGTTATCAGACAATTAAAAGCTGGGTGAGCGTGTTAGAGGCAAGTTACATTATTTTTCTTCTGCCTACCTATCATCGCAATTTCAATAAGCGGATTACCAAGACTCCTAAATTATATTTCTATGATTCAGGTTTGTTATGTTCGTTACTGGAGTTTGAAACTATGAAAGAGTTGCAGCGCTCCCCTTTACGCGGACCAGTTTTTGAGAATTTCATTGTAGCTGAATTTTTTAAAAATGCATTTCACAAAAATGAAAACCGTTCGTTCTATTACTGGCGGGATAATACCGGAAATGAAATTGACTTGGCATTTGAGAAAAACAACAGGATTCATTTATACGAAATGAAATCCAGTGCAACTATGGATGATTCGTTGCTGCATAATTTATATTTGTTTGAAAAGTTTGATACAAAATTGCCTGTGAATAAAACACTCATTTATGGAGGCAGTGAAAGCCAGCAACGCAAAGAAATTCGCGTATTGCCGTGGAATCATAATGACGTTTTTAAGTGGTAAAACGTATTTTCAAAAGTTTACAAATTAGAAGTTCAACTTCTGATTTGTAAACTTTATATTTTTGATAAATTACCTAATTTTCTCTTCCATACTCATAGAATATAACACCATTCGCACTGCTGCATAATCAAAATCATTTTTCATTTCGCTGCGAAAAGCACTGTAATTTTCCGCTCCGTATTTTTCAATTAGTTTTCTTTTTGTTCCAACCGAGTCTCCTTTTTAGGGACTCGGTTGTTTACTCAACAAAAGTAATTTTATTTTCCACTCTCTCAATTAGAATTCCGTGCGGCTGGTGTCCACGGAAAGTGCGCACGCAAAATAAACGAACATGCCGATGTTATTTTCCATGACATCTTTTATATTTCAATCCGCTTCCGCAGGTACAGGGATCATTGCGACCGGTTTTTGGTTCAGTTCTAACATAAGTTACAGGTGCTGAATAACCGGAATCATCAGGAGTTTCACTATCGTTGAAGTTCACATCATCATTGTCATACAACTCGTCATCTTCAAATTCATCTTCATTAGTATAATAATGCCATGTATTTACAATTTCCTCATACATTGAAAAAATGGAATTATGTATTTCGCGTTTGTGATCAATCGCATATTTTGGATTATTAAATTCATTGGTTACTTCCTTTAAGTCTCCGCTGATACTTTCACTTACAATTCCATGATTAAAGATTTCAATAATCTGCGGAAACAGCTCAATGCCTTTAAAATCGAGTATTTCACCTATAAGAAAACCGTTCAGGTCTGAATCAATGATTCTTTCATTCGCTTTTTCCGCAACAAAAAATATTAATATTTCTTTATACCAGTTTATTATTTCAGATTGTCTTTCAGGATGGTGTAAGGCAATCTGTGCAACAGAACTTGAAACTACACTGCGGGCATAGCAATAATGGTCAGGTTCCATCATAAAATTTTTCAGTTCACTGAGCTTGTTGAATCCAAGCGGATAAATAATTTTCCAGAAATCTTCAGTTAAAAAATCATTAAGCCAAAAATCAAAATATTCTTCATCCTGTCTTAAAATATCGAGTACGATCTGGAGACTTTTTTCTGACTTTAATTCTGAAAGAATAAACATTGCATGAAGGAGAACTTCATGTGTTTCCGCATTCCAGTCCATTTCCTCACTGAAGTATTTAAAACGCAGTATGCTGTCATAAATCACTTTATGCAGATCATCAATGAGTGTTTCACGCGGAAGCAAAAGAATATTTTTTAACACAGCATGAGGTATGCGCATGCTGTTGCAATAAAGCTGCTCCACTTCGACATGGTTGAATACAGGCTTATCAACCGAGGAGCCTGTTATTTTTTTTGCCTTCACCTTTACTGTTTTGGCTTTTTTCCTTTCCTCGTCCCATCGTTTCATCCCTGTCTCCATCCGCAACAACATTAAAAGCATATTGAGCCTGTCAATATCAGCAGTGCCATCATCAATTTCTTTCAGAATATCTAATCGCGATTCAGCAGCTTCAAGATTTTTTATTCCCGTAAAATAATGTATAGCGGTAGTATAAAATGAAATCACTTCATTCAGATGGAAAACTTTCCGTTGAGGGTATAAATCCTTCAACTCAAGCAACTGCCCGAGCACAACGGGAACTTTTTCAAATTGCTTTTTAGCGATATATTCATTTGCAAGATTGAGCTTGCCAAATAAATAATCCGGATGTTCTTTTACAATCCAGCGATTCGCCTCATTCGCCTTTTTGAAATTTTTTATAAATGCGTAACAGTTTGAAAGCTGGTTTTTAAATTGCGGAATGTGGGGATACTTTTCAATAAGATCATGCAATTCCCGAATTACATTATTGTCATAGCGCAGGGTTTTTTATGTGTTCGCTGAAGTATTTCCATTATTTCAGGAACTACGCTTACCCCGTCATCAGTTAAATCCGGATCGCCTGTAATTGAATATTCTGATATTTTTAATTGCCGATCAGATGATTCCATTTTAACTTTTTTTGCAAAATAAAGACAAAATTAAAAAAACTTGAGGCGAGGTTAATATATTTATCAAATACTTTTCGCCTTCAGGCTCATAGCATTTATGACCATCCTCACCTCACTGTAATCAAAAGCATCCCCCAAAGCACTTTTCAATCCACCATAATTATCAGCACCATATTTGTCAATTGCATTTTCAACCGATGAAACTTTTTCTGCTGAAAGTACATCCATAATATTTATTTCACCTGCAAGAATCCATTTTGCAAAATGTCCTTTTATAGTGCCTGCCGTAAGCGAACGAATCGTTGCAATCTCTTCAATCGTCTTTCCTTGTTTGTACAATTCGAGTGTATCATTATAAGTTCCGCCTTTTTCTTTTTTACCGGAAGTAACAGAACTGGCAATTTTCTTTAGCGATGCTTTTGAAAATTTTATTTCTCCCGCAAATAACTTCTCATCCGAAAAATTTGCATTGTACAACCGGTCAATTTTATTCCAGAAATTTTCTTCAAGCATCTGCACATGCTGCACATATTTTTTAACACGGCTTTTGTAAGCAAGCGATTGCACATGCTCATGCAAAGGAGTGATCATCTGATTATAAAGGTTGGAAGTAAAATAATCAATTGCTTTGCCGCAACGTTCTTTTAAAACCTGGTTGCCCAAAACACTTTCTTCCAGGTTATTTAAAAGTCTGTCAAGTTGAGCCTGAAATTTATCAGCCGTTTCGCTGATCAGGATTATTTCTGATTTTATTTTTTCACACAACTCAATTGCTTTTTCCTTTTCGGGAATTTCTTTCTGCTCAATCATCTCTTTCCATTCATCTGTTCTGTCAGATAAATTACTGAATGTGAATAATCTTTTTAACTGAAATTTTGCATAACGGATTTTTGCTTCGCTCAAAACCTCCTGCAATTTATTTGCATTGTGATGAGAAGTAGAAAACAAATTTATTTTATCATCCGTAAACAAGGCATTTTGTGTGATGCGCGAATGAAGTACAATTCCTTCGAGACTTCTGCAACGGCTCAATGCGACATACACCTGCCCGGCAGCAAACGATTGTCCTGCATCAATAATCACTTTGTCAAAAGTTAATCCCTGGCTTTTGTGAATGGTAATCGCCCACGCAAGTCGCAACGGATACTGCCTGAACATTCCCAAATCATTTTTTGAAATTTTACCCGAACCTTCCTCTACGGTATAACGTGTGTTTTCCCACGCTTGCCGCTCCAGCGAATGGCTTTCTTTATTTTCATTGAATTCAACAATGATTTCATCTGCTGCAATTTTTTTAATGACAGCCAGTTTGCCATTATAATATTTTCCGCTATCCGTATCATTCTTTATAAACATCACCTGCGCTCCTTCTTTCAAATTCAAAATCCGTTCGCACGGATACATATTTTCAGGAAATTCTCCTTCAATCTCCGCTTCAAATGAATGCATTTTAGCAGGCAGTTTTCTTAATTCGTCACTGTTGATGGCATCCGCTTTATTATTGTGAGTGCAAAGCATCACATAACCTTTTTCAGTTGGCTTGAACAACGGCTGAAATCTCTTTTCTAACTGCTCAAAATCCTCCTGCTCCATTTCTTTATTGCGGATGTTGTTGAGGAGATTTAAAAAACGTTCATCGCTTTGACGATAGATTTTTTTCAACTCAATCTGCACGGCATCCAGCTTTTGCCAAACCTGCGAGTCAAAAAAATACGGACTTTGATAATAACGTTTTAAAATTTCCCACTCATTATCTTTTGTAACAGGCGGCAACTGATGCATGTCACCAATCAGTAAAACCTGTACTCCTCCAAATGGTAATTTATTTCTTCTAACAACCTGCAACACAAAATCAATTGCATCCAGAATATCACATCTCACCATGCTCACTTCATCAATAATCAACAACTCCAATTCCTGTAACAATCTCCGTTTTTCCCTGTTGTAACGCATGCGCTTCAAAAGCAAACTTCGATTGGTTACAAGATTCATATTCACAAATTCATTTGATGGAATAAAAGAAGTGGTCGGAAAATAAAACATCGAATGAATAGTAGTTCCGCCTGCATTGATAGCTGCCACACCAGTCGGAGCAACAATCACAAAGTTTTTTGTGGTCTTGTCTGCAATATGTTTCAGCAAAGTTGTTTTACCGCTGCCTGCTTTGCCTGTAAGAAAAATGTGCTGTTCAGTATGCAGCGCAAATTGTTCGGCAAATTCAAATTCAGGATTCGTCATTTCAGAAATCGGTTTAGCTTCCTCTATAGGTTGAATATCCAAATGGATTTAGCAACAACGGAACATGATAGTGCGATGAATCAAAAATTTCAAATTCGATTGTTACACGGGGATAGAATGGTTTTTTATTTTGATTATTGAAATAAGAAGTTATTTCAAATATCAACCTGTAAATTCCTTTTTCTAAAATTTTATCTTTTGTGAGCAGATGCATAACTCTTCCGTCTTCGTTTGTAATTCCTTCAGCAATTTTTTTCCAGGCATCCGAAAGTTTATGTTCCAATATAATTGAAACACCCATTACGGGCTTCCCTATTGAAGTATCCAATATATGTGTAGTAACCTGGCTCATGAAAACAATTTATCAATGCGAAGATGCGTAATTTTATTTTGTTCTTGTGAAGCAATTTTAATTTCTTCTTCCGATGAATTTTTTAAGCGTGATTTTAACATCGAAAGCATTTCTTCCGCAGATTTCCCAGTCGCACAAACAATGAAAATATAGCCAAACTTTTTTTCATATTCATCATTCATTTCCTTTAATTCTTTCAGAACATTTTGTGTAGCAATATTCACTCCTAATTGTTCACCGGATGCCCACAGTTTTGTTGACGCAAATTTTTTCTCCAATGATTTTATATCCCCGATTTTCGGATGATTAGTAAATGCTTCAAGCCAATCTTTTTCATTCAGCGAAAACCAAATTCCGTCTGATTCGATTTTTAATTTTTCAATCGAGTCAAAAGGAATTTTTTCAGAAAGATTATCAACCCATGCAAGACAACCACAACATTTGAAAAGTTCGTCTTTCTGTTGCTGAACTGTTAAACTGTTAAATTCCCCGATTGTCATTTTAATAATTTCATTAAATT
>JBDSOU010000226.1:0-9290 GCA_039914625.1 Bacteroidia bacterium
TGCCTTTTGAATATGCATGGCTAATTTTTTTACAGCCACAAAATTCCTTCCTTCTTCTTTTGCTTATCATCGTTTTAAAACTATTCTTTAACTGCTTATTGTTAATTTCGCAACAACTCTATTAACTAACTTACAAAAATGACTAAAGCAATTTCTCTGTTATGCATCCTCTTAGTTACGGCAAACATTGGCATCAGCCAGGACAAAGAAAAAGATGATGATAAAAAATACAACCGCAGTGAGCGCAAGCAATTTGAAGAACAGAAAAAAAAGCGGGATGAAATATTTAATGACAACGATCCTGATTTTAAAATAAAAGATATTCCTGAAAAGTGGAATAAGGAATCGGCTGTTGTTATCTGTCAGAAACATTATTTTAATTACGATTACAGCAGCGGAACTTTTGGAACCCTTAAGTCAAAGGAATTGCTCCGCTGGCGCGTGAAGCTTCTGGACCGTGCTGCTGTGGAAATCTTTTCTGAATTTTATTACCGCAATGCTGAAGCAACCGGTTTCAGGGTGATTAAGCCAAACGGAACTGCAATTGACGTAGATCCGAAAAATGCTGTTGATGTGGGTGCTGGCGTTAGTATTCCGCGATTTTTCCGCTCCTTTTATTTTGGTATCAGTTATAAAAAAATCGCTATACCTGATTTGGAGCCGGGTGATATTATAGATTATTTTTACGAATCAACCGGCATTGTTTACCAGAAAGCTGTTCTGATACAGTACAATTATGACCCTGTGGTTTTTACATTGGCAGGAACCTACCCGATATTAAAACAGAAATATGAATTTATTGTTGACAAAAATTTCTTTATCAGTTGTAAATCTTTTAACGGTGCACCACAGTTAAAATCAGTTGAAACTTCGGTAGTTTCTGACGATAAGGTTTCGCGCAAAGCAAAAGCCTATGTGCTTGAAGATGCGAACCGCGAAAAGTCAGCCGAAGAAATGTGGTCATTTCAATTATTAAGCGACCCGATGGTGAAGTTGCAAGTATATTTTGTTCACCGCAGCAAAACCGACAATTGCTTTGATTTTATAGGCAAAAGCACCGAAGCCAGAAATGAAGTTGCTTCCGGTGATGAAGTACGCGAAGTGGTGATGAGGTATTTTAATTATTTTACCAGTTCAGACCAGGTCAGCAAAGCGCGTTCATGGGTAAATAAAAATTATAAAACGCTTAAAGACCCCAAAGAGAAAGCCATCATTGCTTACTATTATTACAGGTATGCTTTCGACTACTATAGTTACAATTATTCGTCAGCTTCCTATGATGAATATTCAGGGCCAGGCTCCTGGCAGTTTACCAATTTTATGGCAGACCTGATGAAAGCATTTGACCTCGAAGATGTGACCGATATAGTTGCTGTAGTTCCACGCAACCTCGGTAATTTGAGTTCACTCCTGCTCAAAGGCGAATTGAATTTAGGAATTCGCGTGGGCGGAACTAATGGTATTTTGCTGTTTCCGTTTACACGATATACCACGCACGATTATATAGACCCTGACAATATGGGAATGGAAGCGTATTATTTTCCGCTCGACAAGAAGAAAAAAAATGAACCCGTTAGCAAAATGACCATTCCGTCCACTACATCTGAATCAAATATTATGAATGCAGATTTTAATGTCGCATTCACCGAGGATATGGAATTTCTGAATGTTAAAAGATCCACCTCCTATACAGGCCAGCTGAAGCCTTCCTATAGCAAGCTTGCTTTATATACATCAGATTTTTCTACAAGCGATTCAAAAAAATATGATCCTGATTTTGAAGAAGGGCCCGGCACAAAAAATAAAAAGAAAGTGGCCGAGTACAACCGCAAAAAGGAAGAAAAGGAATCTGAACGTTTAAAAGACCAGAAAGACGCATGGAAAAAAGACCTTGAAGATGATTTTGAAGTGGAGTCGTATGACAGCTATAAGCTGCTGAAACCGGGAAGAGAAAAAGATGATCCCATGCTGCAGTACGAAGAACAGTTTAAGCTGAAAGGAATGGTCAATAAAGCAGGAAGAAATTATTCTCTTGATGTAGGCAAATTAATTGGCGGGCAGGTCAGGGTGGACGAAAAGGACAAGAAGCGCGAGCATGACATTTACTATAACTTTCCGCGAAAGCTGGTAAATGCTATTACGGTTGACCTGCCTGCGGGCTATGCAGCTGATAATATCAAAGACCTTGAAATGAATATAGACAACGAAGCCGGCTCGTTTTCTTCAAAGGCAACATCTGAAAACGGAAAGCTCATTGTAACCACAACTAAAATTTATAAAACCACGTATTCATCTAAAGATAAATGGCAGTTGTGGATTGATTTCCTCGAAACAGCTCACAACTTTTCGCAGAAGAAAATAATTTTAAAGAAAGGCTGACCGCAACACGTGTATTAGTAGAGCATGCTGAAAAACCTTCCCGTTATTTTTACTATATGCTCGCTGTTTATTTTCGGCTGTAAAAGCAAATCAGAAAATAAAACTACGGGCGCTGCCGATCCGTTTTATGGAAACTGGATCAGCATCAATTACCGTGATTCGCTCAATATTTACGGCTCTCCAGGCAAAATTAAAAACGTTGATCTTGACGAACTCATTATTAATTATACGGCTGATTCGTTATGCCTCAATGTGGAAGGCGTTGAAACGCATGTGTTTAAAATTATCGGTAAAAGCGCCACAACGTTTCGCATCAATAAATTTAACCAGGATGAATTTACGGAATTTGCTATTTCAAGCGATGGCAAAGAGCTTTCTTACCTGTATAAAAAGTACAATCAAAAGTTCAGGTTTTTTAAAGCGGAGCCAAAGTATGCCGTAAAAATTACTAACGGATGGCGCACCGCTGCACAGTTGTATTTTAATGAACTCACATTTGCCGCCAACTATTTACTGCTGAACGGGGATGGCAAACCCGCTTCTAAAGTTGCCTTTACAAGCTATGGAAAAATTGAAGGGCTGCAGGGATATACGGAGTTTTCTGTTTGTTACCAGGGCGATTGCCGCAGCATGACCGATGGTGATTTAATTACCCTGAGCGATGGCGCCTCTTCTGATAACTATATCTATGAGTGGAATAAGGGGGTGCTTATTTTTTACAGCATATCAAATACTGCTTTGCGCGATGAAATGCCGCACTATGAAAAGGCAACGGAAATTTTCAGGTTTAAGAAGAAGATGTAACATTTCATGTAACGTTTTTTGATGGACACGATGTCAGTTTTTAAGTTGGCGGAAGGCTTCTTTATGCGCACTTTTAAAGTTTTCATGTCACCGGAAAGCATTTTTATGCGCTCTTTTAGAGTTGTTAAGTTGGTGGAAGACATCTTTATGCGCACTATTGGAGTTTTCAACTCTCCCGAAGACATCTTTATGCCCACTTTTAGAGTTGTTATCCCTGTTTTAAATGATAATATATGCGTTTTTGATGATAGTGCCCTGGTTTTTTTAAGTTTTATCTTAAAAACGGATGTTTTCATGTTCATTAATAAAAACGTTATCCGGATGGTTTGTGATATTATGTGGAGCAGGCCGAATTTTTTATGTAAAATTTCAGAAATAAAAAAGCCGCACTTTTATGAAGAACGGCTTTTTAGTTTTGAGTAATTGTTTTTTTTTATTTCGATTTTACCATCTTTTTAGAATCAATAATTTTTCCGTTTATCTGCAAGCTGTATGTGTAGATGCCGGAGTTTAAGGATGCTGAATTCACTTCTATGGATGCTTGTCCTTTTTCTGAAATTATCGTTTCATTGATGGTTCTGCCGGTTGCATCCTGGAAAATAATCTTTGGATCAATTGCATTTTCAGGAATGAAATAATGGATTTCGGTAGAACGACTAAAAGGGTTGGGAATATTCTGATATAAAATAGGATCAGAAGATGCAAGGTTAATGGTTTGCTTTACAGGAAAATCGTTGGAACCGGTGTTTGGATTTTCTATTCTTGTACCCGCTGCACAGCAGGCTGCTATTACTTGTTGCATTGAATCCATTTGATGTTGCATTGTTTGGAACCCGGTCCAGAGGAGAGGTATAAATTCAATATAATTTAAGGTTTTAAAAGTAACTTCAGGATGAATTACGTTTCCTGTAGAGTCATATTCGGCAGGTTGTTTTAACGTTTTAACCATGTCCGGAAAATGCTGTTCAACAGAATCTGCAATAAATCCATAATGAGTTCCAATCGGAAGATTCATTGTAGGAAAACTAGCGGTATCGAAAGAATATGAATAAGCTGTTATATCATTTATGATTGAAGTATTGAGAGGAACTAAAGGAACAATATTGCTCTTTAGTTGAGCATCGGAGGGTGTGAAAAATCCTCCGCTGCTCCAAACATCTCCATTAAAATAACCTGCAGCTTTAGTGCAACCGGCATTTGTACAATTACTTGCACCAGACATTCCCCAAACCGCATAGTTCAAATTTGATCCATAATATGCTACAAATTTTCCTCCGACATTTTCATTTACTCCATTATGAGCTACAAACTCACATCCGTAGTTATTGGGAGAATCATTTAGAGATTGTCCCCATACTGCACGATTTCTATTACCATTTTCGGCCCTGAAATATCCTCCTGTGTTTTCAGCACCAGGATTTCCGTAAAATACGCGCGAATAAACACCATAATTAAATCTAACCGATCCGGTTGCTGTGAGCCTTGTTTCATCGTCTGTTGGTGCAACCCAAATTAATGCGCCATAGTTTACGACTCCCGGCCCGGGTTCTGTAGCAGTAAGATGAGCACCCTCATTTGCATAAGTGCCTCCTTTAGCATGAAAAAATCCGCCTATGTTATTAATACCCGGATAATGCATTCTCCTTGAGGACTCTCCGCGAACCCCTGTAAATTCAGAACCTGAATAGCTATTTCCGCCTCCCGTGTCATCCCAATTATTATTTCCATATATTGCAATACCTTTTTGATGGTAAACATTCCATTGGGCTTCTGCATAAAAAGTAGATTCAAATGGCCCCTGGATTTGGTTTGTTTCAAAATCTTCTTTTACCACTGTAACATGTTCGCTGGGCAGAAATCCTAAAAGGGAGTTGTTATTTATATTATCCCTGAAAACAGTATTATTATCATTTGTAGCAAAATGAGTAAAGCCCGTATTATCGGCATAAATATGAAGACGATCTAAAGTAGCAAATGGAACATTGGGTTCAGCCGATAAGATGGCCAGACCTGTGGCGGCATTGCCTAATCCATCAGGTGCGGATTTAACCATTAATGGGTAACTTATTGTGTTCGCAAAACTGTATGGAATACCTGAAAGATTTGAATTTTTTGAAAAAGCTGAATTGCCTGTTACTTCAAATTTATAAAATAAATCCGGTGATGTATAAGTACCTATACTTACCGTTGCGCCATCATCATAAACCTGGCTGCAAACTAAATTTGTTAATGTTGGATCTACTCTTGGTAGATAATTCATGCTGCCACAAGTGGTAGAAACACTACCCCCACCATCATCTCGAACAAGAACTACGTCTCCATTAATATTAACCGAAAGGACACATGGTGTTACCAGCCCAAATGGATTTGCAATAGGAGTTGAATTAGTGGTTAAATCCCTAAAACGTAGTCCGCTTGAACCGGGTATTGCATCAAAGCTGGGATTGGGACTGATAACAGAGTTAATTTCCAATCTCCTGGCGGGTCCTGCTGCCATACCCGATAACCCTATACCTACATTTACGCTGTTATTACCTAAAATCATATTATCTATATTGGATACCAATGCATTAGAACCAATTGCAATAGCATTTGTTAAAATACCACTTGTAACATCTGCCTGATCTCCAAGTATTAAATTATTTGAACCTGTTGTGATTGCATTACCAGCATTAAATCCTAAAATAGAGTTAGAACCTCCGGCACTATTACCAATTCCGCAATGGGCGCCAATGAAAGTATTATAATCTCCCGTTACAGTACCACTACCCGCATCATCACCAAAAAAGCAATTATGTTCTCCCCCATTATTAAGGTTGCCAGCCATGTAGCCGACAAAAGTATTATCTGCTGCAATAGTTTCACTAAAACCGGCACCAAATCCTATAAAAACATTACTCTGCGCATTAGTGGCACTTTGGCCCGCTCCGCTTCCGATGAAAACGTTCTCATACCCTGTAGTTAAAGCCTGACCTGCATTACTTCCAACGGCAACATTGTTGCCACCACCGGTTGTTGACATTCCTGTATTATAACCAATATAGGTGTTACCAATAGCAAAAGCTGTACTTGTTGCATTTCCAGCGCCTACTCCAACATAAATGTTGGTTGGGTGGCCGTTGTTCCAAAGGACATATTGACTGGCGGCACTGGACGGATCATACAGTCTATAACCCTTGTTGAAATAAGTGGCATTCCCTAACTTATATCACCGTCCTGACAATCAAGAGGGAATGCTGGCGCTAATGTCCCAATGCCAACGGGACATAGAACACATACTGGAAATGTATTCTGCGCGTTTATGCTTGTTAAAAATAAAAACGACAAAAAGCATATTGCCGTAATTTTTGTAAGGAGGTTTTTCATTTGATTTAGTATTTAGAGTTTAATTATTATTTTATTAATGGTGTTCAAATTTTTATTTTGCATTATTAGATTATAAATTCCCGGAGGAATATTCTTTAAATTCCACCTGTAATGTTCCGCATGATTTAATTTTTCAGTTCTTATAGGCTGTCCGTATATGTCATATAATTCAATACTTTTAATATTGTTTCCATTATTATCAATAGTGATATAATCTTTGAATGGGTTTGGATAATATTTAATTGATTCTTCAGCCTTAATTTCATTAAATCCAGTCCAGGTATAATTATAGGCATAGATAGAATCCGTAGATACGCATATATCATCAACATAATAATATGCTTCACATATATTACCTATAATCTGAATTGAGTCAGTTAATGAATCCTTAAAAAAATTTCCGATATTAATAAAAGAATAAGCAGAATCGGCTACAAACGATTCTTTAATGATCACCCAATTGAGAGTATCCGTAATTATAGAATCTGTGTAAGCTTGTGAATAATTATTTAAAGGAGCTGGATTATTGAAGGTATTATAATAAACGGTTGAAAAGAGAGCACCAATTTTATTAACGCCACAGTATCGTGAAAAAACTGGATTTGGAGATAAACTTACTTTAATACTGACATAGTACTTAGTTCCTATTTGAAGATTAGAAATTAATTGGACACCAAAATATTCTCGATAATTATTTGCATTTTTAGCCCAAAACCCCGCATAAGCATTACCGGACGCAGGATACTGATAACCAAATATATTGAAAGGAATAGAAACGGTACTTATGGAAGTGGCACATGCATTGTAATAATCTGGCGAATTTCGCGATGAAGACCAACCTACAGCCTTATCAATTTCATCTGCACCTGTAGGGCAAAGCGAATAGGATTCAAAACTTGGATTAGGCACAAGATTAACTTGAGCAAAAGAAACCTGGGAAAGCAGAAATAAAATAAGCGTAAATATTTTTTTCATCAGATAAACGAATTAAGATTAACAAAACAACAAACCGGATTAAAATTAATCCCTATTTATTTCTCCTGCTACAGCTTCAGTGGGATTTGAAGATAATCAGCAGAAGGAAATTAAAAATAACAACCCAAACGTACTTCCTTTAATCCAGATTTGCAAATGTTTTGAAAAGAATATTTTACGAGGAGGTTGGTTGGTGTTTTTTTATACGTGGTTGGTGAAAAAACACCAACCACAGGCAAAGGATTTCCACTTCAATCGCTAACACTGCTTCACGTTTCATAATTAGCTTTTCGTTCAAAAAATAAACGCCTCGATAAAAATCGAAGCGTTTATTTTTTATTAAGATTTGTTTTCAAAAACTATTCGTCTTTCCCAATCAATTCAAATTTGGTAATTGATTTAACACCTGTCGCTACTTTGTATTCCTCATCATTGGTAATTTTTCCTTGTACAAAAAGTTTTCCAACTTCAGTCATTACATAAAATCCCTTTTTATTTGTCGGGCTGAAATTAATCATGCGAACTGTTTTTAAAAAACTTGTATAGCGGAATCCGCTTACATCAGTCACATCAGCCGAAGCAAACAATTGGTCAGGCGTTGCCTGTCCTTTCAGTTGATATAAAGTGTAAAGTATATGCACCAAAGCATTTGCATGAGCAGTTCTTGATATTTCAGAATAAAATATCATTTTCAGATACTTGGATAATGCTTTCAGCCTGTCATAACCTATAGGCTCAAGTTTTTTTTCTTTTTCTTCTTTTGGTTTTTGTACATTAACATTTTCTTCAATCAGCTTTTGATTGCGCTTAAGTTCTTCATTTTCTTTTTGCAGCGCATCACAAAGCACCATCATTTCATGGGTTCTTTTCAATTGCTTTTGGTACATATCCCAAAGCTTGTCAACAACTCCATCGCTTTCTTCCAACTCGTCCATGTTCGGTATCGGTTTCATTATTGTTTTCTTCGATACTTTAGTAACCGTTGCCTTAGGCAAGGTAATCAAGGCTGTATTTTTCATTTCCTTTTGTTATTTATTGTGTTTTATTATCCTAATCTTCAATTTCATTTCTTAACTCCGAGTTATGTGATGCCTTCCTTCAACGTGCAGATTGCTACTCTTGACTGTCAATATCCTTCCGGTCGCTGTCAAACTCTTACCGGCCACTGTTACGTTCTTCCCGATAAAAGGTTACCTCTTGCCGATAAAAGTTACAATCTCGACAATCACAAACAGAATCTTGCCGACCCCAATCACTATCACAATGGGAAAAGTCACAATCAGGAACAGAACAGTTAGAATCTTGCCGATAATTGTTAAACTCATGCCGGTCACTGTCGCAATCTTACCGTAGAGTTTTAAAAATGCAAAAACGGTCTGCGCTATGACTAAACAGCAAAAGCAATGAGCATTGTGCGTTAGCAACCGTCACCGCAAGGAATCCCACCGCATTTGCTTTTCATATTAAAATCCGCTCAACCCACCCGCAACCAAAGCTTTTAATAGAGTGAGCAAGCCAGCACACGCAGCGCAGCGTAAACGTGAGAGTGCTTAGACAATGCAAAACCTGTTACTATGCGCATTCTGGTATTCGTATAACAGTAAGACCCTCTTTAATTAAAACATGAAGATTTGTTATGACAATGGTTCGGTAGTTTTTTAATTCAAAATATGACATAATTGCAGTCTGATGGATTCAAGTTATTTATTGTTCAAAAATAATTTTTTTAAACTTAGCTTGTTTCCTGAGTTTGAAAAAATTCCTAA
>JBDSOU010000249.1:0-13383 GCA_039914625.1 Bacteroidia bacterium
ACAAAAATCGAATCCGTCCATGACGAATCCATTTTATCATGGATTGAAAAACATTTGTGGCTCGTTTCGCTTGGACCGCGTCATAATACGTATAGTGTGCTGAGCAATACGAACATTAGTTTTGAAACAGCAACTGCATTAGCTGATGCTTCAGAAAATTGCTGGAATGCAATTCTAAAACAAGATATTTTAGCATTCGGAACATATTTTCGACAGGCATTCGAAGCGCAGTATGCAATGCTGCCAAACATGGTGGATGCTGAAATTTTGAAATCCATTGATCAGTTCAAATCGCTCGCTTTAGGATGGAAATTATCCGGTGCAGGTGGCGGTGGCTATCTGATTCTTGTTTCTGAAAAAGCAATTGTTGGGGCTTTGAGGATTAAGATACGGAGGAAAGATTGGTTATGATATTTAGTTTTCCACTAGTATATTTTCATTTAACCGAATATTCTGAATCGATCGAATACTAAGTAAATAGTACAAAAACACTCATTGCAAAACAATTTTCTCAGTATGAACTTTGTCTTCACACTGCATGTTCAAAATATACATCCCTTTCGGTTGCTTTGATAAATCAAGAATTAAATCTGGCGATACAGGAGTATTATAATTCAAAATTAAATTTCCAAAAATATCATATACACTTAAATTATGAATTTTGAAACCCGAAGATTGCACGAGAAATTTTCCATTTCCCGGGTTAGGCGTAACCGAAATATTTTCAGTAAAAACATTTTCTGTTATCCCGCTGATTAATGGAACTGCACAGCAATTTCCTCCATCTGAAATATTGTATGGGCTATTCCAGCAACCGTATTGCGTATAGTGAAATAATAATTTTGTGCTGCCGAATTGATTGAAAAAATAATCTACCACCTGGTCAGGTGTATTGCAGCCACCCTGGTTGGTTGAATCATCACAAGAGGTATTACAGATTATATATTGATACCCGTTAGGATTATTGTAACCAGCAGGAGGAGCAAAATTTATCTGCGTGATTGCAGCCGAAACTCCTGTAATTGATTTCTGCGAAGGCCACGGAGTGCAATGAACATTTGAAGAATTAAAATACCCGGCAAAAATAACCTGTGTTACATTTCCCGAATATGCTCCGCTGATAATGATGGAATCATTTTCATAACCCACAATACCGATTTTAAGATTGGCAATGTTTGTATCCACATTAATTCGCAGAATGCCCCCGTCATAATTGGAATAGATTGCGACATTTCCTGAGGAATCGCAGAAGGAAGTTTGGGAAAAAATTTTCATCGGAACACATGCGCATGCAAGAATAAGTAAACAGTAAATTTTTTTCATGTGATTTTTATTTTGAATGAGTAAAAGTAAAATAAAATTTACTAGTAAGTATCACTTAACAGGATTCATTTAAGTTTGCAGCAGTTAAATTTTATGACTCAATTACAGGGAATTCTTTTTGCACTGTGCACTACCTTATCATGGTCTGTAGGGATTTTTCCATTTACAGAAGCTGCCCGAAGGCTGGGTTCAAACACGCTGAATCATTTCAGGCTGCTGCTCGCAATGGTACTGCTTGCTGTAACCGCTTCGATTATTGATCCGGGAAATTTCATTCATATCTTTTCAGGAGGCTACGCGGTTTCATGGATGTGGCTCAGTCTTTCAGGAATTGTAGGGCTAACTATCGGTGATTATTTTGTCTTTAAAGCATTTGCCATTTTCGGGGCACGGATAGGAAGCGTTCTTACCACGCTTGCTCCCGCAGCCGCTTTGCTCGTTGGAAGCCTGTTGCTTAGTGAAAATATTAATGTTACTGGAATTATAGGAATGGCAATTACCATAGCAGGAGTGATTGGTATCAGCTTCGGAAGAAAAGAACGCAATGCAATTCCTGATCACGGACACGGAACCAAGTTTACAGGTATTATTATGGGAATTCTCGGAGCAGCATGCCAGGGAGTGGGATTGGTGTTGTCAAAAAAAGGGATGATGGACGCTTCAGCAGCTATATATATTGCCCCCGTGACGGCAACTTTTATGCGCATCACTTCGGCTACCGTTATACTTTTTCTTTTTTCGCTGGTGCAGGGCAGTACCAAAGAAGTGCTGGCTCCTGTTTTTGCCAACCGGCAGCAGGGAATAAAATATGCAGTAGCGGGAACCATTTGCGGACCTTTTCTCGGAGTAACCTTTTCGCTTGCCGCCATTCGTTATATAGATGCATCAGTAGCACAAACTATTTTTTCACTTGTTCCCGCAGGAGCGCTGCTGATTTCTTTTTTATTTTACAAAGAAAAAATCACCCTGCAATCGCTGACAGGAGTGATAGTGGCGCTAAGCGGGGTGCTAATTTTAATATGGAGAGATTACTTGCAACAACTATTGCTGCAATAATTCACCACTAAGACACTAAGTTCACTAAGGAACACTAAGTTTTTCTCAGTGATACTCTGTGTTCTTAGTGACTCAGTGGCAACTTTCTGTTTAGTCACCGAGTTTATAGAGATGTCTTGAAATAAATAAAAACGCTAATTTCCCTTATCCAGCCTTTTAAGAATCTTTTTTGCTCTTGATAAAAATCCTGCAGTAGAGTAGGGGAGTTGTTCTTCAATTACAAGGCGTAATTCATTTTTAAGTCCGGGCTCCGTTTTGCAGAGATTACCAAGAACGCTCATAGAAAAAACTTTCACGCCAACAGGTTCATCTTTTGATTGCAGCAAATCAAAACAAACAGACGCAGCTTTGCCGTTTAGTCTTTTGGGGATATCAATGAACTGAAGAATACGAACCGTATTTCTTCTCACTGCATCATGAACAGGTTTTTGCAGGTAGTCAATCATTTTTTCGAGATACGGCTTTATTAATTCCGGATAATCTTCCGCACAATTATTCACGATCCATGCTGCACGCTGGACCACACGGTATTCATCATTGAAAAATAAATGCATCAACTCTTTAAATTTCTTTGAATCATTTCCAATAAACTTTACAATTTTATTTGTTTGTTTTTTGGAATGTTCTTTAAGAATCTCTTCACGAATATTCATCTACCAATACGAATCAATACGAATTTACGAATAACTAAAACATAGCAGACATCTCCATCACTTCAACTTATGCCCTTTCAGTGAATAATAAAGAATGAAAAGATAGCAGGGAATCATAATGAAATAAGCGCTTCTCGGGCCAATGGAAGCTATGTCAGCAAGCCGTCCGTATAAAGGCGGCAATAAAGCTCCTCCTGCAATTGCCATGATTAAAAGTGCAGATCCTGTTTTTGTAAATTTTCCTAAGCCTTCCAAAGCGAGCGGCCAGATAGCGGGCCACATCAGTGCATTTGCCAATCCGAGCAATGCAATAAACATAACGGATGTATACCCGGAAGTTGTTAATGTTATCAACGTAAATATAACACCTGTGACAGCAGAAATTGCTAAAGCCTTATCCTGTTTTATATATTTTGGGATTAAAAAAATGCCGATGATGTACCCGATCACCATTGCAGTTAATGTATAAGAAGTAAAATTTTTTGAAACAGATAACGCAATTCCCTGGTGCTGTCCGTATGGACCTATTGTATCACCGGATATCACCTCAACACCCACATACAGAAAAATTGCAAGCACACCGAGCATAAGATTCGGAAATTGAAACACACTTGTTTTGGAACTGTTTTCATCAGCAGATTTTCCGTTTTTTTCACCGGTTTCAATTTCAGGTATGTTGGAAAAACGAATCATCATGGCGAGTGACGTCAGTACAACGGCCATAATGGTGTAAGGCATAATAACCCGTGATGCCAGCTCATTCAGCTTTATAACTTTATCTTCAGCATTCAGTTGCTGCAATGTATTCACTAATGTATCTGCATCACTCAGCACAATAGCCCCTAAAATAATCGGGGCAAGCGTACCTGCAACTTTATTGCAAATTCCCATGATGCTTATCCGCTTTGCTGCGCTTTCAAGGGGGCCGAGAATAGTTATATACGGGTTGGAAGCAGTTTGCAGAATTGATAAGCCGGTGCCGATTATAAAAAGTCCAGCAAGGAATAATCCATACGTTCGTGTCTGTGCGGCAGGAATAAACAGCAGTGCCCCGGCAGCCATTACGAGCAGCCCCACCATCATACCTTTTTTGAAACCTGTTCTTTTCAGCAACCACGAGGAAGGAATTGCTGTAACGAAATAGGAGATGTAAAATGCAAATGCCACAAGATAGGATTCAAAATTGTTCAGCTCACATGCAATTTTAAGATAAGGGATCAGTGTTCCGTTGAGCCAGGTAACAAACCCGAAAATGAAAAATAATGTTCCGAGAATAAAAATAGAAAATGCATAATTTGATTTTGCCGTTGAAGTGGTATCCATGTCGTTTAATTTGGCAACGAACATAGATAAATTTTTCTTTTACTCCGCTAACATCGGACAACAGTTTCAAAACAACTTATTAACAACGGGGAAAAGATTTGATAATTTGATAATTTGAAGATGGGGAAAACGATTAGTCGGTTATTCCATCTCCCGCAGATAACGCAGCAACCGCAGATAATTTAACGGAATTTGCATGATCAGCGGGAGAAATAACACTCTGGAAATACTTTAGACAGCTTCTTATACCCTTACTTACATCAAATTAGTCCACATCTAAAAACAGTATTATTTAAAGTTATGATTTTACCCGGAAAAGCATTTCCCGGAATTTAAAACCGGGAAATGCTTAGTAGATCACACCCCTGTGCTTTTACCGTATTTTAACTAACCGTTCCATTTGCCTGATAGAATTGCCCTGCGAAAATTCAACAAAATAAACTCCCGGACGCAGCTTGTCACCAAAATGAAATTGCTTTTGAGAAGCAGGCGCTTTGAAAGAAGCCACCATGACTCCCGTAAGATCAAATATTTTTATGGCAACAGGATTACTGTCGGTATTTAAAATATCAGCTATGAACGCTGAACTGTTGGGATCGTATTGAATATTGAAAAAATCCGGTTGCGCATCATTTTGCTGATACATAGAACTTCCGTAGCGCCCCGGACGATTCATGCTTGATATCCCCACGGGGCAGGTAATGCCGTAGCAATATGCAATCCCATTAATAATCGGACGCACGCGAACATTATAAACTTTTCCCACCTCTAAAACGGGCGTTACACGTGATAACTTACACCATCTTGTCCCTGTGGCTGTATAGTTTATAACATTTGAAGGGTTGGTTGTTTCAGTAAATTCAAACTCATAATCGTTATGTTCTCCATTAAATTCCAGCACCAGCTCAGAGCGGATGCTGTCTTTAAGAAGTCCGTAGTCGTACCTGGAACAAGAAGCCGGCATTAAATTGGGCTGGCGCACCGATCTTATTATTTTACTTGCAGAAACAAACGAACATCCGTTGTTTACACCAACTATAAGTGAGACACTTTGCGTATCAGGAACAGAAGCCCCGGAACCGCCAAGATTTACGGTAATGGACTGCGTGGTAGCCCCGGTTGACCATAAATAAGAGCTGAAACCCGTATCAGCAGTTAATGTTACACTGCCGGGCTTGCAGAAGGTAAGCGGGCCGCTTGCAGAAAACGAAGGAACAAAGTTGGGATCATAAATTGTCACAGCTTTCGGTGATGCAACAGCAGAGCAATTATTCGGATTGGTTATAGTAACAGCATAATTTCCGGTCTGGTTTGCTGAAATAGCACTGGTGGTTGCCCCGTTACTCCATAAATAACTGCAATAACTGCCGCCACCCATTGCAGTAAGACCGGCAGTCTGACCTGCACATAAAGCTGAAGAACCGGACATTGAAATAGTGGCACCGGGTTTTCCAACAAATTTAAAGTTCCTCCAGGGACTGAAAACAGTTTCCTGCACTCCAGAAGCGTTGGCTCCTTTCACACGGACTCTAATTAACGTATCACCGGCAACGGCAGCAGAAAGAGTAAGTGTTGCGGTGGTTGCTCCTCCCGTCCACAAGTATCTGTAAGGAGCCTGCAATCCTGTAATATCCGCAGCAAGCGTAAAGCTGTTTCCCGCACAGGTATAGAACGGAACCTGGCAGCTAACGGAAGGAACCGTTATCGTTACCTGTTGTGCAACAGCCGTACCTTTAATGTAGGCAACTGCTAGTATTGCAATAAACAATTTTGATTTCACCATTTTTGTAAACATTTTGTCTCAAGATTTAAAGGTTAAAATTATATTTTTGGAAATAGTAATCTCAAATCCTTCTCCACATTACTTGCAGAATCAGCCAAAAATTTAAAATACTTACATCATATTTGCACGACAGTTGAGAGGAAAAGACATTGAACTATGATACTAAAGCAGGAAAAATTGCAGGACACTGTCATGAAGTTAAAGAGTCCGACCCCGATGGACACTGTCGTTTAGTTAAGGAAATATCCCGTAGGGATATCCGCTTGGTAAAAAAAAAAAGTACAAGTTTTATGTCCGGTAGGGACTACCCTTTCTGCTGTCATACCAAACTAAGGGGGTAGTCCGTACCGGACATAAAAAAGTAAAATAGTGAACTTTTTACCAAGCGGTAGTCCGTACCGGACATAAAATTTTTACAAATACTCTTAACTAAACGATATTGCCCTGAAGGCGAACTATAGAATACCTTTTGCTGGTAATTCCCCTTCAGGGGTCAGGGTGTGAACGAAGGCATTTGGAAATAATTTCTCTCAACTTATAGATAGTGCCCGCAGGAATGAAATAATTGTCAAACAGCATACATTACCAGATAAAGAATTCAGATGGATGTTGTAACGATCCATACCAATTAAAAAATATTTATGAAAAAAAGCACCATCATTTTCTTTTTCTTACTTGCTTATTTACCGGCACCTGCTGCCGCGCAGGATTCACTGATTTCAATTATTCCCAAACCCGTTCAACTAAAAAAAGGAACAGGATTTGCACACATCACACCGCAGTGGAACATCTATGTTCCGAATGTTGCATGGAACAGCGAGGCGGAAGTTTTTAATAACTATCTCGATACGAATTATGGTTTTTCGTTGCCGGTTCTTAATTCAGTTCCGAAAGGAAAAAATTTTATTCTTCTGAAAAAATCGCCCGGTGATGCATTGTCAAAAGAATACTATCACCTTTCAGTCAAACAAAATAACATTTCGATTGAAGCAGGTGAAGCGCCCGGAATTTTTTACGGACTGCAGACTTTGATGCAATTATTTAACACGGACAACAGCAGCGGGGCAACAGTACCTCAAGTGGAGCTGGAAGATTACCCCCGGTTAAAATGGAGAGGAATGCACCTTGATGTATGCCGCCATTTTTTTCCGAAAGAAGCTGTAAAAAAGTATATTGATTATTTGTCACGGTATAAAATGAATGTTTTTCACTGGCATTTAACCGATGACCAGGGATGGAGAATAGAAATTAAGAGCCATCCTGAACTGACAAAAACCGGTGCATGGAGAAATGGCTCGATGGTGGGGCCTTACAGCGACCAGCAAGTTGATACCCTTCGCTATGGAGGGTTTTATTCGCAGGAAGATATACGCGAAGTGGTTGCTTATGCTGCAAAGCATCATGTAACTATAGTTCCTGAAATTGAAATGCCGGGACATAGTGTGGCACTGCTTGCAGCCGCTCCGCAGTTGTCCTGCACAGGAGGACCATTTGAAACGGGCAAAATATGGGGTGTATATGAAGATATCTTGTGTCCGAAAGAAGAAACATTTAAATTCCTGGAAGATGTGCTTGCGGAAGTGTGCGAACTATTTCCCGGAAAATATATACATACAGGCGGTGATGAAGTGCCCAAAACAAGATGGAAAAATTGTGAGCATTGCCAACAGTTGATACAGACATTGGGATTGAAAAATGAAACGGAGCTGCAAAGTTATTTTATCGGCCGCATTGAAAAGTTTTTAAATTCAAAAGGAAAGCTTGTTATCGGGTGGGACGAAATCATGGAAGGCGGGCTTACAGGATCTGCCGCCATCATGAGCTGGCAGGGTGAAAAGGGGGGAATAGCTGCAGCGAAGCAAAAGCATGTTGCAGTAATGACTCCCGGAGACTATTGTTATTTTGACCATTACCAGTCGGCAAACCGTGATGAACCATTGGCTTTCGGGGGATATACCCCGGTGGAAAAAGTATATGCTTATGAACCGGTGCCGCAGGAATTAAACAGGGAAGAAAAAAATTATATACTTGGAGCGCAGGCAAATTTATGGACAGAATATATACCCGATTTTTCACAGGTGGAATACATGATTTTTCCACGCATGTGCGCGCTGGCCGAAGTGGTGTGGACTCCGGCACTGCATAAAAACTATGATGATTTCAGGCAACGGCTGCTGCGCCATTTTTTATATTTTGAAAAGAACCATATTAATTATTCGAAAGCTATTTTTGATATTAAAATTATAGTAACCCCCACTGAAGAATACCGCGGGCTGCACATTTTATTTGAAGCATTTAAAGAGGAGACGGACGAAATTCACTATACCATAGACGGAACAGAACCACGGGCGGAGCTGCCTGTTATTGACACGGACTTTAAAATTTATAATTCAACAACAGTTAAAGCAGCGTTATTCGGCCCTTTTCTGAAGAACGGAACGCAGAAAGGAAAAGTGGTGGAACAAAAATTTAACCTTACTAAAGCAACAGGAAAAAAAATTACGCTTGCGGTGCAGCCTTCTGAAAAATACAACACCGGGGGAGCGTTTACATTAGTGAACGGCATTACCGGTGATTTACCGTGGCGCGGTTCCGACTGGCTGGGATTTACAGGTGAACACCTTGATGCGGTAATTGATTTTGGCGTTGAAGAAACTTTTTCTAAAATTACTTTAGATGTGCTGGAAGATTCCGTAAGCTGGATTTACCTTCCGAAGAGTGTCGAAGTATTTTCATCCGATGATGGTATATATTTCAAAAGCCTGGTAAAGATTTCTGCTGATGCGATCAAATTGATGAAACGTAAACTGATTTTTGAAACCGGCACTATTCACGCACGCTATATAAAAGTGATTGCAGAAAATGCGGGCGTTATTCCTGCAGGATGTCCGGGAGCAGGTAACGCAGCGTGGCTTTTTGTAGATGAAATTGGAGTGGAGTAGGGGGGGGGAGGTTGAAAGTTGAAAGTTGGAAGTTGGAAATTGGATGTTGGAAGTTGGAAGTTGGATGTTGGATGTTGGATGTCAGGGAGGAACTATGCGGGGTTCCTGAAAACGAGACTCCCGGCATGCTTTCTGCAAAAAAAATCCCGCTCATTTCTGAAAGGGATTTTTTAAGCCGGGTTCACTTTTTCCAATTTGCTGCAAACCTTCAAGATTTAAAAAAATATGAAGGCTGCAAAAACTTAAAATTTAAACCTTTTTTTACAGCGCTTTTTGCAGCACCGTGTCGCTCCAGTCGCCCTGGCCGTCAACGGTAACGGTGGCAATGCGGATGCCATATTCAGCTCCTGAAACTAAGCCTTTAATAAGCGTTTGCACCTTGGTGGTTTGTGCATAGTCAGCCCAAGTGGCGGGGTTAAGAGGCGCTGCATTAATTTGTACACGGTAAAAAGTCCTGCCTTTAACACCTCCGTGAACCAGGCGGATTTCTCCTGCATCGTACCCGAAGTACAAACGGATTTTACCCGGTGCGGGTTTTATGCCTACGGGCGAACGGCCCTTTTTTACATCAGCCACTAACAGAATTTTGGCCGCATCGCCACCGCTGGTACTCTGAATATAAGCCTGCCACATGCTCATTTTCTGAAGCATCACCTTGCGGTCAATGTTCCGTTGTTTCTTTATTAAACGGTCACCATTTTGCGATGCCTGGTTAGAGGCATCTAACTTGTCCACCGCAGCGGTCATCACCACTACCGTTGGGTCAGGAGTAACGTAAACCGCCACTGCGTCTGTCATTTTACCGATAATTTCGCGTACCCGTGTTATCAGCCTGTCAACCGGTAAGCCGAATAATTTAAATGTTGTTGTAGCCATTTTTAATTTGATTTTTTGTGCCAGCCACCTAAGCAGCTTTAAGGCATAGTTAAACATGAGTTTTGTGTCCTATTATTTGACAGTGCAAAAATACAACGGCAAGGAGCCTGCGGCTGTCCGGTTTACCGGACAAATAGATTTACAATAACCCGGCAGCTTCTAATAGATCAATTAACTCCGGTGTAGAGCCTACTCCGTAAAATAGCCGGGCGCGGTACAGCGCTTTTTCAACTGCATACTTTGAAACCGGTAATTTTAAAGTAACTTCATTATCGCTAAGACGCAGTCTTTTTAACTTCAATATAGCACGCAGCTCCTGTGAAGGCGGCTCCAGGGCTATCGGGGGAAGCGGGGCGGGAGCAACTGCCGGCAAAGTGCCGTTCATTAAAGCTGTTAAAATGGGTTTAATGGTATCGTGCTGCTCAGGAGTGAGCATTAATACATGCACCTCGTACCGGCCATTTTGCACTTTGTGAGACTGCGCCCATTTCATAGCCCTGGTGGCCGCATCCGCTATAAATTCAATGTTACTTTTTGTAATGCACAGGTGCCAGCGCACCAGAGTTTTAAAGGTAATGTCCATTCCATAAATCCAAATTTCGTTACGCATGTCGTATGTGTTTCGGAGGTTATAAAAACAAATATAAACGTAACAATGATGGTTGATGCAAAAATTATGTAAACAGCACTAAAATATTGGTAAACAGTTGTTTTATATACATAAAGGAACCGGCAGCCACCCCGTTGACAACCGGTGTATATGCACCGTATATATATATGGCAGCGGTTGAAATTAAATAGTAAGTGCCTGCTATTACATTATCAGCAGCGTTCATCACTATGTGAACCGGTGATAGTACATCATTAATGGCTTTCATCAACAGGTCAGGCGCTTACATTCCATAATCAGCGGCTTTCATCAACAGGTCAGGCGCTGACATTCCATAATCAGCGGCTTTCATTAACAAATCAGGCACTTACTTTCCATGATCAGGGGCTTTCATTAACAGGTAAGGCGCTGACATTACATAATCAGGCGCTTTCATTAATATGTCAGGCCTTTCATTAACCTAACAGGGACTGATATTTCTAATGCTGAACACATAATAATGACCAGCCAAGTTTCAGACCATTGTCCATTGTCCATGATCAATTTTACAACAACTTATCAACAGGAGCATTGTGGTTTCAAAAATAATGTGTAGTATTATGCCCGGAAAATTGATTGTATTGCGATCGGGAGAATTTGATGAGTTAAAGAGTTATTAATTTGAAGATTTTTCCGAAGAATTCCTTATGAAGAAGATTTATTAATTTCATTAATTCATTAACTCAACAACTCAACAACTCAATAACTCAATAATTCATTAAAATATGAACGGAGCAGAATTACACGTTTTATTATTAAAGGAAGGAATATCACCTGCCACAACAGCGCATCGGGGAGAGCAACGTATTAAACTTGTTTTTGAAATGGAGGATCGGCTGGAGCAGGCTGTGAGGAAACTGCCGGGAAGGAAATGGTCACGCACGATGGGTGCATGGCACATTCCGCGTGATAAAAGGCTTTTGGAAGAACTGATAAAAGAATTGGCAATTTTACCACCCTCTATTTTAGAAAAGAAAAAAATTCATTCAGGACACCTGAATCCGGAAAGAGCCGTAAATACTGATTTAATCCGTCCTGCACCTTTTACCGCAGCACTACATGACGTTCTGAAACGGGAACCTCTGCATCATGCTTCAATTCCTGACTTGTTATCATCCGACTCCGTAACCGTTGAAATAGCAGGAAGAAGGATCATTTTAAAATGCCCGAAAAATAATACCGATACAAAGTTCCTGACCGGCATACGTTACACGCGCTGGGACAAGAGAAATTTTTGCTGGATCATTCCAAATTACCCGGGCAACCTCGCAGTGATTAAAGAATATTTTAAAGACCGCATCCGTTCAATAACTGAATTGCCGGTTCAGGCAATTATACCCGCAGCAGGAATCAATGAAAAAAGAAAGGCTGCAAAAGATGAAATTATTATTATCAAAACCTGCAAAGGAAGAATGAAATTGATTTTCGGATTTAACAAAACCCTCAGCATTGCCATCAATAAAATGCCTTATCATTATTGGGATTCAAATAATAAATGGTACACTATTCCTTTTTCGGAAACCCTTCTGAATAAAATCAAAGAACTTGCCGTTGCTGAAAAGCTGAATATAGCTTACGAAGAAGAAAAGGAAGAAAACAAAACGGCACGGAAAAATTCAGATGACATTAAAAATTATAAAACCTGCCCCTCAGCATATATTTTAAAGCTTAAAGAATTACGCTACAGCGACAATACCCTGAGAACGTATAAAATATTGTTTGAAGAATTTATTAATCATTTTCACAGCCATGACCCCGAAGCCATTGACGAAACCATGATTACAGCTTTTTTGCGCTATCTCGTTTTGGAAAGAAAAGTTTCACCATCCTATCAAAACCAGGCTATCAATGCCGTTAAATTTTATTATGAAAAAGTTTTGGGAGGTAAACGGAAAATATATCTCGTGGAACGACCCCGCGAAGAAAAGACCCTGCCGGTGGTGCTCAGCGAAAATGAAGTTGCCGCCATTTTAAAGGTAACAGATAATTTAAAGCACCGCGCTTTGCTGATGGTGGCTTATTCCGGTGGGCTCAGGGTGAGCGAAGTGGTTAATCTCAAAATTAAAGACATTGATTCAAAACGAATGCAAATAAGGGTGGAGCAGGGAAAAGGGAAAAAAGACCGCTATACGCTGCTGGCAGATCATACGCTGCTTACTTTGCGCAGCTACATTAAAAAATACCGTCCCAATATCTGGTTATTTGAAGGAGGTCCGGGAGTGCAATATTCCGTACGCAGCATACAGGCGATTATGCGTGAATCAGCATATAAAGCAGGGATAAAGAAAAAAGTGAGCGTCCATACATTGCGGCACAGCTTTGCCACCCACCTGCTGGAAAACGGAACCGACCTGCGCTACATCCAGGCATTGCTCGGGCATTCAAGTCCTAAAACAACCGAAATTTATACCCATGTCACCACCAAAGGATTCAGCCAGATAAAAAACCCGCTCGACATTCTTTTAAACAGGGAATAAAAACAATAATTGTTTGGGAAATTAAATACCATTACCTTTAACCCCGTTAAAAAAATAAACGCAGGTTTTAAAAAATAACCACAACCGGTATAAAAACTATAAAAACAATGCAACTGACTGAATATAAAGGGGGTTATAATAGAAAAACAACTTCCGCTAATGCGGAAATAAACGCAATTAGTTGCGTTTATTGAACTGTTATCGGAAACCCATTACGCTCTGAACAAACGGTACAGCAAATTTGAACGGCATGAAAAAAAATTTACTTCTGACACTAATTGCACTTAATTTGTTAAATTTT
>JBDSOU010000207.1:0-2313 GCA_039914625.1 Bacteroidia bacterium
TCTTTCAGCAACAGCATCTTTTCACTCTTAAATTCTTCTTTCTCAATTTTATCAATGATCATGGAATACTGATGAATTATTTTAGCAACCTTTTCAGCGCTGATAAGCTCTTTCCTGATTTTTTTATACTGAGTTGAAAGCACAATCAGGTTCAGCAGAATCAGTGCGTTGCCGATACTAAGAAAAAGTGTTTCCTTAAACAACGCATACCATAGTAAAGAAGCGCAAAGAATAATGGGCGATACGTATCCAATTATAAGAACCGCTTTAGGCAGCAGATTGCTTTTCGCACCTGACCATTGCATTAATTTTTCGAAAACAACTTTACTGTCATTATTAATTTTTCCTGTTGCTGCCAACTGTTGACGCCAGTCAATTTTAACAGATAATTCTTTTATTGCTTGCTGGTTTAATACTATTTCGCGTTCGGGCAGCAGCGAAAGTAATGCCCGTGCAAGCTTCATTTTTCCAATATAAACAGCCGTCCGGTTCAGGTGGTGGAAAAGTGAACGGTTACCGAAAAAATCCAAATCGTACGAATAAAAATGAGCAGCATCTTTAAATTCTTCTCCGTCAGCAAAAGGAATTCCTTCGTGTTTGAGAAAAGTAATTTCATCCGTATTAATATTTAAAAGGGCTTCATTCATTTTAATATTTTCTCCCATCCTGAGGTGTATTTTTATTATGACCAGGAAAGAAATTACCGCCAGGAATAAGTAACCGAATTTAACAGGATCAGCCGTGCGGACGAATGAATAGAAAATCAGGCAAAAAATAACTACGATGACCAGCCTGAAAATGCTGAGGATATTGTACTGCCTTTTTAATTGCGACAGCCTGTTTGAATATTTTTCTGCTAACTGCAGGTATACTTCCATTTTTTAAACTTTTGGCAGGGAATTTTATTTATTCTGTGAATGGCGAACAATTATTATTTACGAAGAAACGAAATTCTTTTTAATACTTTTTTATTAACAGGCTGTTAATAAATACTTTTGAGGAAATAATATAATCGGCATATTCCTTGCGATGGCAACTAATTATGAAAAACATCAATCCAATTTCCGCTGGAAATCATAAAAAATTCAATTCCCTTATCATTATTGATGATGAACCGGATTGTTGCTTCCTTATCAAATGCTTTAATGAACGATGGAAAATCGCCACTCATTTTTATGAATTTAATACTGTGGATGAAGCGCTTATTTTCATAGAAAACAATTTGGAAAAAAAGTTAATTGGGAAAGAAAATATTTTTTTAGTTGACCTTAATTTGCCCGTTAAAAACGGGTATGATTTCCTTGATGCTTTCCGCGACCGGTTTCTTATGTCCTTTAAACCCCTCATTTTTGTTCTCACGGGGTCGGACAGAATCCAGGACAAGGTTAGGGCTTCCAAGCATGACATTGACGGATACCTTTTAAAGCCTTTTACAGAGAAAAAATTAATGGCAATGCTCTCGATAACAACCTGAATTAAAATCACATATTTGATGCTGTTTTAATGAAAAATAAAATCAGCCTTCCTATTTTTCTCGCTGTATTGCTTACTTCTTTTAATGCAGCAGCTTTTAAAATTACATCTGTCAGAGACGGAAGCTGGTTTAATGATTCCACCTGGGATGCACTACAGCTTCCCGTTGCCGGAGATTCGGTATATATAGATCATTTTGTAACTGCAGAAAATCTTGACATAGCAGACGGAGAAGTGGTCTTTATAAATCTTAATGGAACTGTATGCTGTAATCATGTGGTACACACATTTTGCAATAGCTTTTTAACCATAAGGGGCAAACTTCGTACACGGTATTTTGATGTGGAAGGAATTGTAGAGTCATCAGGTGATTTGAAATGCGACTCAGCAAGGCTGCACAATTGCGCGTATATGCACAGCACAGGCGCAATTCACAGCGGCCCCTATGACTGCAGTGATCCCGGATCTGATACGACTACTGTGTATCCACCTCCACTACCAACTGATTCCATTCACTATGATTGTAATTTTTCTGCACACCCCAGTCCTTTTACTGACAATTTTTTAATTAAATTTTCAATTCCCCGGTCACAAAATGTGGTTGTAGAATTATTTGATTTAAACGGGAGGAAAATTCAAACAGTACTAAATAATTATTTTGAAGCGCGCGAATTTTCAGGGACTATAAATTGCCTCAAAGAGCTTCCTCCCGGAATTTACATTATCCGAATGACCTGCTCCCTTGCAACTTTTAACAGAAAAATGATTCACCTGTAAGCTTAAAAATAATTTAATATTGCAGCGTTCCAAAACCACTCTTAAAAAATATTATGATAAGAA
>JBDSOU010000132.1:0-16275 GCA_039914625.1 Bacteroidia bacterium
TGAATATAAAGTGGTAGAACTTTCATTGCTGGAAAATTTCAATGGGGAAATTAAATTCAGATTCAGTGGGTTCGCAGTGTTTTTAGCGGCAAGATTTTAAGATCAACAAAAATATTTTTTCCATTGCTCCAATTGCTGGTAATAATTCTTAAAAATATTTTGATACGTGCTGAATATGAAAAATACCTGTGCGCCCTACTGGACTCGAACCAGTGACCCCTACCTTGTCGAGGTAGTGCTCTAAACCAACTGAGCTAAGAGCGCATGAAATTGTTTAAGGTGTAATAATTTTCAAAATTAATTTTTATTTCCAAATAACTCTTATGATCATGCTTGCTCCGTAAACAACAAGCGAGATTCCTGCAACTCTATTTAACAGGATCAATGATTTTGCAGTGATTATTGTTTTAAGACGATTGGCAAGATAGGCTTTGATTAAATCAGTTCCTAATACAGTGCCTAAAGTGCTTGCATAAAAAACAAATGTGTCTGTCGGAGTAAATTGTTCTTTCACGGGAATAGTGCTTCCAACCACAAACCAGAACAGCAGAACCGAAGGGTTGACAGAATTGAGCATAAAACCTTTTGCGAGGTATAAAAGAGGAGGATGAGGACTTTCCACAAATTCCAAGGATTCAGCCGCGACTTTTGCCTCTTTAAAAAATAATATCGCACCAAAACCACCAATAATAATACCTCCTATAATTCCGGTTGCATCTTTATGATCGTTCAGATAAAGCAAAAAGGAACTTCCGAAATACGCAAGCATAATAAAGAATACATCACTCATCATTACACCTACTGCTGTGATGGCAGCAGGAGCAAACCCCCTTTTGATGCTTGTATTAAGAATAAAAAAAAATACCGGACCCACCATGATGGCTATCACCACACCAAGACCGAAGCCTTTAATTACCGGGTCTAACATTGTTATTAAAACGAATAAGAATCGCTAAAAATAAAAAAGCAATTTGAATTGAACAAGGCGAAGGAAAAATAAGTTTGTTAGTTATTAAGCAAATGTTTATTTATACAACTGTTTTTTCCTTTTCTGCAAATTTTTCCCATTCATCAAATTGTTTCTTTTTCATTACACGCGGAAATTTATTTTGAGCTCCGACTTTTCCATGCTTTTGCATCCAACTGTAAAAAATACGCGGAGGAATTACTTCTACAAGCACATCTTTCAGTGCAGAAATTCTTTCCACACGGTAATCATCATTCAGGATTTTTAATTTTTCATCAAGTTTAACTTTCAAAACAGTCTCTGAAATTTCATCATCAGTTCCTATATACCATTTGTGCGCGAATAATGAACCGTGCTTTATTCCTGAAACAACAAATTCACTAATACCGATATTCAGTTCATCACAAACCATTTCAATAGCCTTGTTCATATTGTCAACGGAAAGATGCTCTCCACACAAACTGAGATAATGTCTTGTCCGTCCTGCAATTTTTATTTCACATTTTTCTTTGTTCGTGAATTTTATCACATCACCGATTAAATAACGCCATGCGCCTGCACATGTTGAAAGCAATAAAGCGTATTCTTGTCCTTCAACAACTTCATTCAGCAACAGCGTTTTGGGTTTTCGTATAAGTTCACCGTCTGAGTTGAAATTTTCTTCGTTAAAAGGTACGAATTCGTAAAAAATTCCATTGTTCAAAATTAAACGCATGTCACTGTCCGGCCCATCCTGGAATGCGATAAAGCCTTCTGATGCAAGATACGTCTCAATATATACAAGCGGCTTCCCGAGCAATTCTTCAAATCCTTTTTTGTATGGTTCAAATGAAACTCCTCCATGTGTGTAGATAGTTAGATTGGGCCATATCTCATGAATATTTTTTAAGTTATAATGGGCGATAATCTTTTCGAGAAGCAATTGCACCCAAGAAGGAACACCAACAATCACTCCTATATTCCAGTCTTTTGCTTTCAAAGTAATTTCATCAAGTTTTGAATTCCAGTCTTTTTTCTTGGCAATTTTTTTCCCCGGCTTGTAAAAATGCTGGAACCAAAACGGCAATTGACTCGCTGTAATTCCGCTGAGGTCGCCTTCAAAATAACTTCCTTCACGCTGCAAATGCGTGCTGCCTCCTAACATTAAAATTCCCGTTTCAAAAATTGATTCAGGAATATCATAGTTGGCGAGGGTTACAATCTGGCGCACACTGGCTTTCTGAATAGCTTTGACCATCTCGCGCGTAACGGGAATGTGCTTGCTGGATGAATCAGAGGTTCCTGAACTCAATGCAAAATAGTTAACGCGACCGGGCCAGCAAACATCCTCTTCGTTATGCAAACATTTGTTCCACCACTTTGAAAAAATAGAATTGTAATCGTGAACAGGAACTGTTGCGCGAAACTTATTTACAAAATTTCTGCTTTTTACAGTATCGGAAAAATTATAAGTCTGACCGAAATAAGTAAACTGTGCTTTGCGTAATAATTTTTTAAGAACTCTTTTCTGGTAGCGTTCAGGTGATCGCCATTCGATTTTAACGCTGTGGCGAAGCTCTATTCCTCTTTTGATAATGCTACCGAGTAAAGGCATAAGTAAGAATAACGAATCTTTACGAATTTACGAATAACTGATGAGAGTTGGAAGCAGCATCACGCTTCCACTAATTCCATGTTCTTAATAATTTCACTTCCGAATTCAGAACATTTTAAAAGAGTGGCACCTTCCATCAGGCGGTGAAAATCATACGTAACCCTTTTTGCACCAATGCTGCGCTCCACTCCTTTATAAATTAAATCGGCAGCTTCCTGCCATCCCATATATTCAAGCATCATCGCGCCCGATAAAATTACAGAGCCGGGATTCACTTTGTCTTGTCCTGCATATTTAGGAGCAGTGCCATGTGTTGCTTCAAAAATTGCATGGCCTGTGATGTAATTAATATTTGCTCCCGGAGCTATTCCTATTCCGCCAACCTGCGCTGCAAGTGCGTCACTTAAATAATCCCCGTTCAGATTTAATGTCGCAATCACCTCAAAATCTTCAGGACGTGTTAAAACTTGCTGAAGCGTTATATCTGCAATCGCATCTTTAATTACAATTCCTGCACCGGGTTTCCCCTCAGGAATTTTGCACCACGGGCCTCCTTCAATTTCAACTGCACCAAACATTTCTTTGGCAACTTTATATCCCCAGTCGCGGAAACCTCCTTCGGTAAATTTCATGATGTTTCCTTTATGCACCAATGTTACACTTTTGCGTTTGTGAAGGATGGCATAAGAAATAGCGCTGTGAATCAAACGCTCTGTGCCGAGAAAACTTACCGGCTTTATTCCAATTCCAACCTGCACAGGCAGATCACGTTTTGGCGCTCCGATGGCTTCCAATTGTCTTTGCCAGCCATCCGTTTTTTCTTTGGTGCCGAAACGGATTTTTCCGAAATGCTTGGGAAATTCTTTTGCAATAAAATCCAAAACCTTTTGTGCTTCCGGGCTTCCTGCCGCATATTCAATGCCCGCATAAATATCTTCGGTGTTTTCACGGAAAATAACCATATCCACCGCTCCCGGATTTTTTACAGGCGATGGAACTCCTTCAAACCAGCGAACAGGCCGCAGGCAAACAAACAAATCAAGCATTTGCCGCAAGGCAACATTCAGTGAAGTTATGCCTCCGCCAACAGGTGTGGTAAGAGGGCCTTTTATTCCCACAAGGTAATCTTTAAAAGCATCAAGCGTTTCATCAGGAAGCCAGTTGCCGGTTTTGTCAAACGCTTTTTGTCCTGCCAGCACTTCTTTCCAGCTAATTTTTTTCTTTCCGTTATATGCTCTTTCAACTGCTGCATCCAGAACCCGCACCGATGCCGCCCAAATATCAGGACCCGTTCCATCACCTTCTATAAAAGGAATAATAGGCTGGTCTGGTACCGTTAATTTTCCGTTGGTGTTTGTGATTTTATTTTCGCTCATGATTCTATTTTGATTTTTATTGCGTGACAAAAGTAAGAATTTAAGAAATTGTTAAAACTCCAAATCAAATTGAGTTCTCAACGTATCCAAAGCAGGATTTTTTTCAACCATCTTCATAAATTTTTCCTTCGCGGTATAGGCTTCATCGGGCTTGTCTTTTACTTCGATTATTGTAGAAACAATTTTTAGTTGCCTGTTGCTAAGATTTTTTTTCAGGAAAGGCAGCAATGATTGTTGTTCCGAAAAAATCTCATCAGCCTGCATTTTATTGTCAACAATAACTTCTATGGTGAAATCATCTTTTAAAACAGGCTTCCGTTTATTCATAGTGCTGAACAATTGCTTTCTCGTATCACCGATTTTTTTTGCATACTCGCTCCAGGAAGTGTTCAATTCATCGGCAGTAAAACTTTTATCTTCGAATGAAAAAGCATCAGCTTCATTTATTTTTTTTTCCGTTTCCTTATTATCCTCCTTAGGTTTAGTTATTGAAGGAACTTTTATTGAAGGAGTCTTTGCTGTTGAATTTACCTGTGGTTTTTCAATAACAAGTTTTGATTCTTCAACAACAGAAGGAGGAGGGATGGTTGCTTTTACTTCTTCAGTTTTTACTGCATGACTTGCCTGAAGTGAAGCAGTAGCATTAGCAGGAATATTCTTTAAAGCAATTGAGACTTCACTTTTTTTTTCTGATACATCAGAAATCTGCAGCCTGCACATTTTCATTAATGCAAGTTCTATATGGAGTCTTTGATTTTTAGCTGAACGATATTCCACATCACTCCTGTTGGAAATATCAAGCAGGTGAAATAGTAATTGGGCGGGAGTTTCCTGCGATTGTTTTTTATATTTTTCTTTTATGTTTTTGCTCACCTCAAGCAATTGTAAAGTGGAAGCATCTTTGCAAACCAGCAGGTCGCGGAAATGGCTGCTCAATCCGTTAATGAAATGATGTCCGTCAAAACCTTCACTTAATAATTCGTTAAAAGTTAAAAGTACCGAAGAAAGATTTCCTGCCAATATATCATCTGTGATCCTGAAATAATAATCGTAATCGAGAATATTAAGATTACTGATCACATCTTTATAAGTGACTTTATTTCCGGCAAAGCTCACAATTTGGTCAAACATGGAGAGTGCATCGCGCAAAGCGCCATCCGCTTTTTGTGCAATAATGTGCAATGCATCAGGTTCGGCAGTTACGTTTTCTTTTTCTGCAATCCATTCGAGATGCGTTGCAATGTCTTCTACTTTTATCCTGTTGAAATCAAAAATCTGGCAGCGCGATAAAATGGTTGGAATAATTTTATGCTTTTCAGTTGTTGCCAAAATAAAAATAGCGTAGGGGGGAGGCTCTTCCAATGTTTTCAGAAATGCATTGAATGCTGCCGCAGATAACATGTGAACCTCATCAATAATATAAATTTTAAATTTCCCCAATTGAGGAGGAAACCGCACCTGCTCAACAAGACTCCTTATATCATCAACTGAATTATTGGATGCCGCATCTAATTCATAAATATTAAACGACTGGTTATTGTCAAATGAAACGCAGGATTCACATGTATTGCACGCTTCAGTGTTTTCAGAAAGGTTGGTGCAATTAATTGTTTTTGCCAATATGCGTGCACAGGTGGTTTTCCCTACACCCCTGGGTCCGCAGAAAAGAAATGCCTGGGCAAGATGATTATTTTTTATTGCGTTTTTTAAAGTGGTGGTTATGGCAGCCTGGCCAATAACGGTGTCAAATATTGCCGGACGATATTTTCGTGCGGATACTACAAATTCATTCATTTTTAAAGCAAATTTTGTTTTTCAATAGTCATTGAGACAAAATTACAAAAAGAATGCAGCTAAGCGCACTACAATTAAAAAGTTTGGAATTGTTATTAGCAAAAATACTGGCCATAGTTCACCCCTTTTATCTTCTTGTTGACCAAAAATACAGGGCTAAACGCTTTTGATACCCTCATATTTGCGTCATCAAAATAAACAATTTAAAACACAAACAAAATGGTAGTAGCAATTAGCATCATCTTAGCAGCAGGACTGGTTATCATGTACAATGAAAGCGGTATTGAAAAACAAAAACCGGGTAATCATATTAAAAACTCCTGATCCCGAAAAAAACTATGGTAAGCATTGATAAGTTCAACAAACTTTCGTTAGACGAAAAAGCCTGGTACATCTGGAATGGCGCTGCCTTTCTTCATGTGCGCGAAGACAAAACTTACCGCTACAATTTATTCTATATGAACAATTATTATATAGAGTTGGTGTACGACAATGAAAACAATGAAATTGACAAGATACGTGCTTTCTTCTCTGATTCTTTCTTAAATCCTTATCTTGAAAACATTGATATCAAGGAGTTGATGAACTGATAAAAATAAAAACCGGCCTATCCTTTTAAGAACGACCGGTTTTTCAAAGAAGACTCGTGAAAATTATGATTTTAAATTAACCTGGACCAAAGCTTTTCTGACAAGATTAAAAACCAGCTCGCTGAATTTTATATTTGTTTTTACCGCAACATCTTTTTCAATCCCTGAAATTAAATTTCTTCTTTTGTTAATTAAACTCTTATCTGCAGCAGCAGTTAATTGCTTTGGCTTTTCAGCAATAATTTCTACTTCAGGAAGATTTACTACTGCAATATACTGTCCTTTGTAAAAAATTGCCGGAAGCATTTTGCTTTGCGCAAAGTCAGCAGCAATAACCACTTCAGTCAAATCCACAATAGGAATTTTGTTTTCATTTAATTTAACGAGTGCATAAGAGTTCATGCCTGTTCTTTCAGCACTGATTACCACTTCCGGTAAATCAACCACCGCGATCGTTCCATTTTTGGCAGCAACAATTCTTAATTTATAATTGTTGTTTATTCTCTGACCCGTAATTACTAATTCGGGTAAGTCAACTAAAGCAATAACAGTTTTTCCTTTCTTTATTGCCCGAACCATTTTCTTTGAATTTCTTTCACCTGTTATTGTTACCACTGGCAGCATAACCTGTGGTAGTACTTTTCCATTTTTGACGACCGCTCTTATGCAAGTACCACTGGTGAGTTTATTCTTGACAGAGAATTCTTTTTCAACCGAGGTACTTCTGTTCATTCCTTCTTCCTTTAATATGGCAGCTTTACCTGCAACTGCGGTGAGTGCAATTAAGGTCAATGACAATGATAAATTTTTTAGAGTTTTCATCTTGTGGAGATTTATGTAATTTAAGTAGTAAAACTTTCTTTAGTTATTTGACGATGCAAAGATATATGCAAAAGATGGTAGTATGCAAGACATAGTACTAATATTTTGTTAAATTTTGTTAAGATATTGTTAATCAGCGATAAATTTTTCAATTTTTTACGTGAATTATACAATTTATACTGATTAAGATGTGATTCGGTAAAGAAAAGTTACATAAAAAGCTAATTTTTTTAAAAAAAATGATTTCATAAGAACATTTAAGGACATATTTTTCATATTATTTTCTTTTTGATATTAATAAATTCGTTCTTTTAATGTTCAAAATCAATTTTTTCAATTCATTTTTATCTCTTGCTTTCAAGAATGTTTGAAAACTTCTCTCACCTATTATTCGTATGAAATGATTAAAAATATTCTCTTCAAAGAAAATTTCCGGAAATAAGGATTTGATATTAAATTTAAAAAAGTTTAGAAAAAGGTTCTTGTTTTAAAATAAAAATTAAATAAAATAAAAACTTCAAGTTAATTTTGAACCCTGAACGCACCCTTTAAACATTAAAAATGTTTACCGCAATCATTATTATTCTCATTTCAAATTACCTGCTCGAATTTTTTCTTGAATGGATAAATATTCGCCACTGGAGCAGTGTATTGCCTGAGGAATTAACAGGAGTTTATGATGAGGAAAAATATCGCAAGTCTCAAGAGTATGAAAAAGCAAAAACATGGCTTAGTCTTATTTCTTCTTCCTTCGGGCTTGTGGTGATGTTGATTATTTTACTTACCGGCAGTTTTGCTTTATTAAATAATTGGGCATTATCGGTTACCACGAACCCTGTCCTGAATGCGATCTTGTTTTTTGGTTCAATTGCAGTGTTGTCTGATCTTATCAATTTACCTTTCAGTTATTATCGCATTTTTATTATTGAAGAAAATTTTGGTTTCAACCGTATGAACCTTGCCACATTTTTTCTTGATAAATTAAAAGGGTATTTGTTGGGAGCAATCCTTGGCGGAAGTATGCTTTGGATTTTTATCTGGCTTTACGAGGCGGCAGGGGCTAATTGGTGGGCATATACCTGGTTAGTCTTTTCAAGTGCGATGCTTTTTATGACCATGTTTTATTCATCACTCATTGTACCTTTTTTCAACAAGTTGACTCCTATGCCTCAGGGAGAACTTCGGAAGGAAATAGAAAATTATTGTGGTAAGGTCGGATTCAAGCTTAAAGATTTATTTATTATGGATGGGTCCAAACGTTCTTCGAAAGCCAATGCATTTTTTAGCGGAATGGGAGGGAAGAAAAAAATTGTCCTGTTTGATACACTGATCATCAACCATACAAATAGCGAACTGGTAGCGGTGCTTGCGCATGAAATAGGACATTATAAAAAGAAACATACTCTTTATAGTTTTATTCTTTCTATTCTCCAGACGGGGTTAATGCTATTTATTTTTTCAAAAATTATAAATTATCCCTCGTTATCTGAGGCTCTTGGTTCTTCAAAACCTTATTTACAATTAGGAATGCTTGCTTTTGGATTGCTTTACAGTCCGCTGTCTTTGGTACTCGGATTACTTATGAATTTGATTTCACGAAAAAACGAATTTGAAGCTGATAATTTTGCTAAAACGACTTTTGACGGAGAATCGTTAATTAATGCATTGAAAAAATTGTCTGTAAATAACCTTAGCAATCTTTTACCACACCCTTTGTATGTTTTTTTCTATTATTCACATCCTACATTGCTTGAAAGATTGAGAGCATTAAAAAACTCCTGATTTTTTAAAAGTGCACAAATAGTTTTCCTGAATATTGATGATTATCGATTTCTGAATACCGAATATTACCATTTAAAATGGCTCCTTCATCAATAGTATTCATAGATGATACCTTTTAATATCGGCTTCAGGATCTATTATTGTTTTCCCTTCTAAAAAATCTACAAATTGTTTTGCAAAAAACGGTGCCAGCATCACGCCTTTTGTTCCAAGTCCGTTAAAAATTCCGACTGAAGGATTTTCAGGATGTAATCCGATGAATGGTCTTCTATCCTGAACTGTGGGTCTGATAGCAGCATAATGATTAGTAATTTCATAATCAACTTTTAAAATTTTTTTCAGAAACAAATCAATTTGCTTTTTGCCTTCAACGGAAGGTTCCACATTTTTAAAATCCCATTGATAAGTTGAACCTGCTTTAAAATGATGGTTTCCCAATGGAAGAATAAACATTCCATGGTTGATAATATAATCTTGGGATAGTTCTTCAGAATAAATTTCAAGGATTTCTCCTTTTGCAGGAAGAAAAGGAAGGTGACTGAAAAATGGATTGCCTGTTGCTGAAAATCCTTCACAAAAAATAATTTTTGTTGCGGTAAAGTTTTTCCATTCCACCCTTTCTTTCTCAATTTTCAAATCATCAATCGAAAAAACAGCAGCTTCTAAAATATTTTTATTTTTAAAATATTTTTTGAATAAATCAAGGAGCTTGCTGATGTTTAGAAAACCTGATTGGTTAATTGTAATTGCCCCAAACGCTACATTGAAATTATTTTTTAAAAAATCCGCATGGATTTCTTCATTGATATATTTTTCAAATCCCTGTTCAGCGCTCCTGGCCACCCAGTCATTACGGTTTTTAGAAGATGAAAATAATTCGAGCAGCAATAGATCATAAAAAATTTTTTCATTAAACTCCGTTTCAAGTTCATGGTAAATTTTTTTTGCAAAAGGAATTAAGGTATCCGCTTTCCATGTTTTAACCATTCTGCGTCCCGTAATCGGAACGATAATGCCGGCTGCAATTTTTGAAGAAGTGAAAGTTTTATCTTCATCAATAACTAAGATTTTTTTTCCGGCTTTTAGCAATTCATAAGCCAAAAGGGCGCCCGCTAATCCTTGTCCGACAATAATAAAATCAACGTGTTTCAGCGAATCCGCCAAAGGAGAATAAATTTTGGAATGGTAGAGGGAAGAAACACACACAAAAAAAATAACATCATCAATTTTGTTTTTGCAAAGCACCAGGAGGCAATGGGCCGCAAGGGTTTATCGTTTCTGAAATAGTGATTTCAACAGGTGAATTGCCTTTTTTATAAATCTTTAACGTTCCGTGTGACTGGATTTTGTATTCTTCTTCACAGGTAGATTTAACATCAGTTGAATCAATAATTTTTTTCGAGGATGAATTTTCATTTGTCAGGTAAATATTATACAGTCCCGGTTTAATATTCAGATCAAAATTTCCAAAAGAATCCGTTTGAATAATGAAACTGATATTTCCATAATAGGTTTTTTTCAAAAACAGTTGCGCATTTTCCATCGGAGCCGGTTTACTCATTTTTTCAAGAATTTCCTGATTCGGGGCTGCACCGCCCATAAATGCCTGTATCAGTTTGACGGTTCCTTTAAGATGAACAAAATAATTGGATGAATGAAACTGGCTGAAACAATTTTGGGAGTCAATTAAAAATAAGAGAAGTAAAAAGGAATATTTAAAAGGACTTTTCATTTAAAAATTTTCAGCGTTTCTGAAAAGAGTTTTTAGAAATACAATTTAGTTTTTATATTTTTGCATCAAATATCAGCAAAAAATGTCAAAGAAGTTTATTTCAAACAAAGATGAGTGTGTTCCCATGTTTGAAAGCAGCTTTCTTGAAAAGCTCACAAGGGTTCATTTTACGGTACCGCTGTTCATTTTTGTTCCTGTAATTTTATTTTGTTTGTACAGGAGTATTTTTATTTTTCAACTTTCTTTTCTGGCAATTCCTGGATTAATTGTTTTTGGCCTTTTTGTTTGGACGTTTACGGAATACACATTGCATCGATTTATTTTTCATTGGGAACTGCCTGGTGAATTCGGAAAAAAAATTCATTTTATTTTTCATGGAGTGCATCATGACTATCCAAGTGATAGTAAACGCCTCGTAATGGTTCCAACAGTAAGTATTCCGCTTGCAGTTCTTTTTTATTTTCTGTTTTACAAAATACTTGGTGAAGCTTATGTTTCTTCTTTTTTTACAGGATTTTTAATGGGGTACCTTTTCTATGATATGTCTCATTATGCCGTACATCATTTTAATCTGAGAAGCAAATTCTGGCTGGAACTGAAGAATCATCACATGATCCATCATTACAAAGATGATCACAATGGCTTCGGAGTAACTTCTAAATTCTGGGATTTAATTTTCAGAACTACTTTCAGGAAAAACAAAGTCTGATGTTGAAAGATTAAACTATAACCTATCCTTCATTAACTTTAAATTATTTCCCTTTTCGGTCAGTTTATAAGATAATAACAACATTTTTTCAAATAGACTTATAATCAAAATTATTTTATTTATTTCGAACTTTAAAATAGTATTAAAAAGGGCGAAACAGATTGACTGTATTGAAATCAGTTCAGACGAGATTTTCTTGATTCAAAACTTGATCCAGCGATAAAATAATTATGTATCACCAAAACTTTAAACCTTTGACCTGAACCAAATCACTTTTTATTTTTTAATGAGAAAAGAACTACGAAATACAATTACAGCATATTTACTTTTTATTTATGGTATTACCTTACTACCTCTGTTTCTCATAAGTTTTAAAAGCGAGGCTTATGGGGTAAATTTATATTTAGTATTTGCTTTTGCTTTTATGGCTGCATTAACAGATTCCATGCTTTTTTACAATTCCAAAATAAATATGCGCTACTTTTCACGTGTTTTTATTTTTTGGGGCCTGCTTACACTGGTAGATTTTTTTATCTGGCTGTTTATCTGTAACGGAACTTTTATTCTCCGGGAATAAATATTTTAATAAAATTGAAACTTTTTTAGTGTTTTGCGTATCTTCTGAACAAAATGAAGCTATGTTTGGCTGCAATTAAAAATTAAGTTTCCCTGTTAAAGTAATGATAAGCGAATTTCTTCTTTATTAACATTTGAATCGTTATAAATTATTACTAATTAAAATTAGTTTCTGCAAGCAATACCTAAATTTGTTAAAAATATTAAAAGCATCAAACCCATGAAAAAATTTATTCGGCTGTCAGTTTTTATATTATTTGTAAACCTTCCAAAGACCTATGCCCAACTCCAGGCAGACTTTGTAGCTGATACAACACAGGGATGCGCACCGCTTGATTCAGTTCAATTCACTGACCTTTCAACAGGTAATCCAACTTCCTGGAACTGGAATTTCGGAAACAGCAATACTTCTACTCTTCAAAATCCTCAGGCATCTTATCCCAATTCTGGAGTTTACACAGTGACCTTAACAGTAGGGAATAGCACAACAACTTCAACGATTACAAAAACCGCATACATTACCGTTTATAAAATTCCGGTAGCACATTTTACTTACACTCCTCCTCTGCCATGTACAAATTCAATAGTCACCTTTACAGATAATTCTACAATTGGAGATGGACCGATTGTAAGCTGGAACTGGGGGTTTGGTGACGGAACCATTCAGACTACTGCTACAAATGCAACAACCCATTCTTACTCACTTCCGCTCAATTCAGTTCCGGTAAGTGTTATTGTGACGGATTCGCATGGCTGTGAAAGCGATTTTGATACGCTTATTACTGTAAAGGAAAAACCTATCGTAGGTTTTAAAGCAACACCTCTTATAAATTGCCACATTCCGACAACCGTAATTTTTACAGATACGTCCACTACCTCAGGAACCGTTACACGTTTGTGGGATTTTGGCGATGGAGGATCTTCAACTCTTCAAAATCCGTCTCATACATATACCGCAGCGGGATTTTATTATGTCAAGCTTGTTATTTACCAGGGAAGCTGCTCCGATTCACTTTTAAAACTCAGCTATGTTTTTGTTGAAAATCATACTGCTTCTTTCACAGCAGCTAACACGACTGTTTGCGTTGGGGATACAGTTCATTTTACTGACACATCAACTCCGCCTTCTGCGTTAAGCATCTGGAATTTCGGTGATCTGGGTATGGGCAATGGTACAGCAATTGGGCACGTTTATAGTGCACCCGGAACATATACTGTTAAGCTAAACGCTTATGATGCTGTTGGTTGCATGGATTCATTGATCAAGACAAATTATATAACCGTTAATCCACAGCCGGTAGCAGGCTTTACAGCAAACGATACGCTTTCATGTTCAGTTCCGTTTATAGTCAGTTTTTCCAGTACATCAACAGGAATTACTAACTGGTCATGGAATTTCGGGGATAATGGAACATCAACATCGCAGAATCCCTCACATACATTTCTGAGTCCGGGCAGTTATACCGTTACATTAATTGTAACTAATGCCAATGGATGTAAAGACACGCTGATAAAAGCAGGATACATAAATATAATTCCTCCACTTGCTGATTTTCACTTCACACCTAAAAAAGGATGTGCACCCCTTACTGTAAATTTTACAAGTACCAGCTCTGCAATAGAGCCCTTTGCAAATTATACCTGGAGTTTTGGTGACGCATCTCCAGTTATGGTCACAACTGTGGGAAATACAATTCATACATATACCAATCCGGGCGTATATACAGTTTCATTAATTGTGAATACCATTAATGGGTGCAAAGACACATTGGTTAAAGTGGATAGCGTCTTGGTAGGATTTCATCCTAATTCAGGGTTTACGGTGAGCGAGGATACTATTTGCGCTCATGAGTCAGTGCAGTTTTCATTTAATAATACAAATGTTAATTCCTGGGCATGGTATTTTGGAGACGGTGGGGTTGATTCTACGAATCACAATCCAATACATCAATACGCTGATACTGGAACTTTTATAATATCTTTTGTGAATTGCAATAATGGTTGTTGCGACACCGGACATTTTACAATTACCATTCTTCCGCCAATAGCCAAGTTTACATTAGTGGGATCCTGTGCTGCTCCTTATACAATAACCTGCACCAGTCAATCCATTGGAGCCGATTCTTTAGTTTGGAATTTTGGAGATGGCACTATTGTTTCAAATACAAATCCGATAAGTCATACCTATGCTTCCCGCGGATGGGATACAATTACAATATACGTCTTTAATTTTACTACAGGCTGTATGGATTCTCTCGTACAAACTTATAAAGTTACTGATCCCATTGCACATTTTAGGGGAACCCCTTTGGACTTTTGCTATCCGGGCAATGTAGCTTTTACTGATACATCACAGGATGGAGTTTTATTCACATGGAATTATGGTGACGGTTCACCATCCATAACAACTGCAGCTATTACTTATGGACACATGTACTCACTTCCCGGTTATTATACGGTAAAAGAAATAGTATCAGATATACACGGATGCAAAGATTCACTTACCAAAATAAATTATGTACACCTCTTTGGTCCATTACCCGGATTTACTGTAAACAAAGATACCGGCTGCGCACCGCTTTCGGTAATTTTTTCTGACACATCTCATTTACATTCTGAATATAGCATCGTTTCCTATATATGGAATTTCGGAGACGGAAATATTGATACGCTCACTAACTTTAACCCGGTACCACATATATATTTGAACCCGGGAAGCTATACTGTTACCCTTACGGTTACTGATTCACACGGATGTACTAAAACGATTACAATGCCTAATTTTATACAACCTACTTTGCCGATAGCTGCATTTGTAGTGGATACTTTTTCATGCCCGGGCAAAGTCATTACATTTAATGCCTCAGCCTCAGCTGCTATAGGCGGCACTTATCAATGGCTGTTTGGTGACGCGACCCCTCTTTTTGTTACAACCAGCAATACCGCCACGCATACTTACGCTAATAACGGTAATTACACCGTTACATTAACACGTATTGATCAAAATGGTTGTGACAGCACTATTACTCATAACATTCATATAGAAAACCCTGTTGCTGATTTTTCTATTACGGCTGTTTCTTCCTGTGGCAATGCCCAGGTTACGTTTTATAACCTTTCAACCGGCACAGCTATTACATCTGTATTTTGGGATTTTGGCAATGGTGCCACATCGGTGAACCTGGGAACTACGTATAATAATTATGTAAATGCCGGATATTATACCGTTTCTTTAATCGTAACAAATTCGGCTGGCTGCAAGGATACGATTACCAAAGACAGCATAGTGGTTGTCCCTGGACCTATCGGAAGTTTTGATTTTTATCCAAAAGAAGGTTGCAGTCCTTTGGAAGTTACCTTTATAGCAAATAGTCCTAACACAATTAATTATAATTGGGATTTTGCTGACGGAACAGGTTTGACTACTACAGGCAACACAGTAACTCATATATATTACCAGGATATAACAGCCCATCCGAAATTAACTATCAGTTCTTATCTTCCCGCAACTTCAACTTTGTGTACGGATACTGCTCATTTAACAAGTACCAATGATTCAGTATTTATCCAAACTTTTTCCAATGTGGGAATTATTGCTGACGGAGATTCAAATGCAACCGTGATTGAAGTAAGCGAAGGAGATGAGATACCTTTATCGGTATTAACAGACATTACAGGGGGCAGCACAAGTTATTTGTGGTATCCTTCTTCAGGAACCGGAATAGGTTGTGACACGTGTTCGGTTACCACGTTGACAGGTACCGGATTTGAGGGATACATATATTTAACTGTTGATAAAGTTGGCGGATGCAATGGCAAAGATTCAATTCTTGTAAAGTTTGTTCCATGCGATTCGCATATGAATACTCCTAACATCTTTACTCCAAACGGTGATGGTCATAATGATGAATTTTATATAGAACATCCATGTCCTGAAAATTTTCTGCTTACTATATATAATAGGTGGGGCCAGGAAGTATTTAAAACAAGCGACCCTGTTGAGAAATGGGATGGACGATCAGGTAATGGCGACTATGTTCCTTCAGGAACTTATTATTGGATTCTTGCATCAAGAGATAAATCTATGAAAGGATTTTTGCAACTGATCAGGGAAAAGAAAAATTAATATGAGTCCGGGAGATCCCGGACTCTCTTTTTAATTATTATTTTTTGTAAAGTAATTGGCTACGATTAATTCTTTTGAGTCTGCGGAATAGTTGTAAAATCCTGCACCTGATTTTTTACCAAGATTTCCTGAAGTAACCATATTTACTAACAGCGGACAAGGAGCATATTTTGGATTTCCGAATCCATCATATAATACTTTCAAAAT
>JBDSOU010000270.1:0-20052 GCA_039914625.1 Bacteroidia bacterium
TCCATTTCGCCCAATCCTGCAAAAGACTATCTAATTATAAATCTTGAAGGTTTTGATCCCGATAACTATCGGGAGCAAGATTTGACTATAACAGATGTTGAAGGCAAAAAAGTTTATGAAACAAAACATCTGACATCCAACCTCCGGCTTCCGGTTTCCAACCTTTCCAAAGGAATTTATTTTGTTGAACTCTCCCTCCCCTCCGGGGAGGGCAAGGGTGGGGCAAAAGCTGTAAAGAAGTTTGTAAAAGAATAAACATGAAAAAACTATTTACACACTTTTCATTTTCATTGTTTTTTTAAAAGCATCTTTCCTTTTATTCTATCGTTCATCCGGATACGTCAACCCGGATAGAATGCTTCTGAAACTTTTTACAAAAACTGTAACTGTTTTACGTTTTTACGTAAAAACAGTAGCTTCTTATATTCATTTCCTAAGCATGATGAAAATTAACTTTAAATTTTTCTTCTTTTTATTTATATTGTTTTCCTTCCGGGGTTATTCTCAGGATACCCCGACCGTTAGCCGGGACGAGAATTATTATGATATGAGCCTTGAGGAACTGATGAATATAAAAATTTCAGTGGCTTCTGTTAAAGAATTAACTCCGCGCGAATCACCCGGCATTGTCACGCTTATCACCGCAGATGATATAAAAAATTTTGGCGCACGCGATCTTACAGATGTATTGCGCATGGTTCCGGGATTTGATTTCGGAACCGATGTGGAAGGAATAGTCGGCATAGGAGTGCGGGGAAACTGGGCGCATGAAGGAAAAATTCTTTTGCTTATTGACGGTCAGCAAATGAATGAAAATTTATATTCCACCATTCAATTAGGAAATCATTATCCTGTTGAAAACATTCAGCGGATTGAAATCATTCGCGGTCCCGGTTCTGCCGTCTATGGTGATTGTGCCGAATATGCAGTAATTAATATTATTACCAAAAAAGCTAAGGATATACAGGGAGGCGGTATTTCCGCTTTTTATGGCCAAACCAATAAAGGGTTGGCGCACCGTAAAACGAATATTTTTTTAGGTGAAGAACAAAAAGATTTTTCATACACCTTTTCCGGTTATCTTTCAGAATCCAACCGCAGCACGGAAATTTATACTGATGTCTATGGAAACTCTTATGACATGTCCGATCAGTCACAAATCAAAACCGCCAACATAAATCTTGGATTGAATATAAAAGATTACCAGTTCAGGGGAATCATTGACAATTATACACTTAACACCCGCGATGCCTATCAGCAGATACTTTCAAAGGCTTATACCATGAGCTTTGACTCCTATTTTTTTGAATTGAAAAAGGATTACCGTATTAACAGCAAGCTTTCGCTGACACCAAAATTTAATTATAAAAGTCAAACCCCCTGGGCCTTTGATAATGCTTCTGAGCAGGATGAATTTGAGCGTTACAAAGTAAATTCGCAGCAGTATTCAGGCAGCCTTACGGCTTCTTATGATTTTAACCCGCGCCTGAATCTTATCACCGGCACCGAATACATTCATAATATCGCTATTCAAAAAGCAGGCAGTGTTTTTTATACCACTTCAACTGACCGGCTGGGGTACGAAAATGCATCTGTATTTGCTCAAACTTTATTCAAAACAAGGGTTGCAACTTTTGCAGCGGGGGCGCGATATAACTACAACAGTCGCTATGATGCTTCTTTTGTTCCGCGTTTTGGTATTACAAAAGCGCTGAATAAGTTTCATTTTAAATTGCTTTTCAGCAAAGCATTTCGCGCACCAAACACAGAAAACATTGATTTAAATCCCCTAATTAAACCCGAAAACACTCGTGTGTTCGAAGCCGAAACGGGCTATGAGATCAGTCCAAGCATGTTTATTACAGTGAATGCTTTTGATATTGTTACTAAAGATCCTATTATTTACTACTATGATGCCTTGTACAACGATGGATATACTAATTTGGAAAGGACCGGAACCCGCGGATCTGAAGTTGAATATAAATACAAGAGCAGCGGAGGATATGCAGGCGTGAATTATTCATTTTATGTTCCTTCAGGAACTGTACTCCGGAATTATGCTGTACCGGTTAATCCCGATGCCCTGCTCGGTTTTGCCACACATAAGATAAATTTAACTTCAGGTATAAAAATTTCTAATCATATTAAACTGAATGCATCGGTTAGTTTTTCAGGCCCGCGATATGGAATTGTTGGCTTGGATGAAATTACAGGTGATACCATTGTAAATAAATTTAAACCTGTTGTAATCGCGAATCTGAATATAAGTTATGATGATTTGTTTTTTAAAGGGATGAGTGCAAGCTTTGGTGTTTATAATTTATTTGACTCTGAAGAGTTTTATATTCAACCCTATAATAGCCTCCATGCCCCGTTGCCGGGCTATGCACGCGAGTTTGCGTTAAAAATCTCATACAACTTACATTTTAACCAGCCATAAAAGAAGTTTTTTATTTTGATCAATAAGAAAATAGAAAATATTTTGTCGCACGGCTTCAGGCGAAGCAAGCTGTTGTTTAAGGCAGCAGTTTGTTTTGCAGTGCTTTTTCTGTGTGGTTCTTTCCAGGGAAACAATGAAATAAGCGAGCCTACAATTAAAGCCCTTTTTATTTACAATTTCACTAAATATGTGGAATGGCCTGTTGAAAAAGATCCTGCACATATCATTATTGGCTTTTATGGTCCGTCAGCAATCATAGATGAGCTGAAAAAAGTATGCGCCAATAAAAAAGTCAAAGACCGGGAAGTGGAAATACGACAGGCGAATGATGTTAACGAGGCTGAAAAATGCGATATCTTTTTTATTCCCCAGGACGAAAGCGCTGATTTTAGTTATTTGAATGAGCAACTGCAAGGTAAAGGAGTATTGATTGTAACCGAAGAGGACGGGCTTGGCCAGAAGGGGGCAGCAATAAATATAATTGAGAAAGACGACAAAATCCGGTTTGAATTGAATGAGGCATCTATTAAACATGCGGGGCTCAAAATATCCAGCCAGCTACTTGCTTTGGCTATTAAACTTTAATAATTGAATACATCAACAGGTGAACTAAATTTTTTATAAAATGAAACGCGCTGATAAAAAAACATCTTTTAAAATAGACAAGAAAATTTATATTGTATTTTTTGTGCTGATAATTATTGCCATCACGAATGCATTTGTAAGCACGTACACTATTGATAAAAGCAAACGAATTACCACAGAGATCGGTACTGTAACAAACCCATCGTTGTCACAACTTTTTGAAATGAATCAACTGGTAACCAAATCCAGGATGTATGTGACTAACTGGGTTTATCTTCAGAATAATAAAAATGATAAAGAAAGCCTGGCGCGAATCAACCGGCAAACCTACCCTGAAGTAAAAAATAAATTGTTGCTGCTTGTCAAATCCTGGGATAACAATGCCACAGAAGACAGTCTGAAAAAGGTGTTTGAGGATTATGAACAGCTGATGCAGTATGAAAATCAGATCATGCAGGATCTTGTGAGTTTTGATGATTACCAGGATCCGATGAAAAAATTTGCCGCTGAAGATTTGATCGAAACACAAATCATTCCGCGTTCCTATGCCATTGCAAGTTTGCTTTCAAAAATAACGGAACAAAAGAAGGCCGAAGCGGCAGTGAAACAGGACAAAATGATTTATTCATTTTCTATGTTAACTGTGGTGGTTTTGGGATTGGCGTTGTTAATAATACTTTCTGTTGTGACGATAACTTTTTTTATGTCAACAAATATTATTCTCCCGGTAATGCAAATCAGGGAATTGATTCTACAGATGAGCAAAGGGGAGTTGCCGCATCTGAACATGAAAATTCCTAAGAATGCTGTGGGTGAAATGGCGTTGGCTTTACGTTCTCTTATGGATGGGTTAAGACGAACATCTTCGTTTGCAAAAGAAATAGGCACCGGAAATTTTTCCTCTCCTTTTGAACCACTCAGCGAAAATGATGTGCAGGGAAAAGCGCTGATCGAAATGCGTAATCAGCTAAAGGAAGCAAATGAATTGGACGCTTTGCGCAACTGGACCACAGAAGGAATTGCGCTGATGGGAAACATTCTTCAAAAACATTCCGATAGCCAGGAAGAACTTACAAATGAAATTGTATCCACTATTGTTAACTATGCTGGATTACAGCAGGCAGCTATTTTCCTTTTGGGCGGAGATGATCAGCACATTACAAATATTCAATTGAGCGGCTACTATGCTATCAACAATAAAATGCTGAATGCAAAAAAATATGAATTGAAAGAAGGATTGATCGGACAATGTATAGCGTCAAATCAAAAAATTTATATAAATAATTTGGAGGATCCTTTTTTTACGATTAAGTCAGGGTTGGGAAAATCTTCTACCTCCTGTGTTGCCATCATTCCTCTTTTCGCGGCCGGAACTGTTTTAGGCGCTATCGAAATTGCATCATTGCATGAACTCTCACAAGTCAAAATTGATTTTCTCGAGCGCATTGCCGAGCCGGTTTCATTAAGTATTTATAGCATGAAAGCCAATCTTCTGACAAAAAAATTGCTTGAAGATTCCATGAAGCAGGCAGATGCACTAACAGCACAAAAACAGGATTTGCGCTGGGCAAATGAAGAGTTGACAAACAAATCAAAATTGCTTGAGTTGTCTCAGGAAGAATTAAAAAGTCAGCAGGAAGAACTCAAACAAATGAACACAGAGCTGGAGAAAAAAGCGCACTTGCTGGAAGAGCAGAATTTTGCTATAGAAGAAGCACGCCAGTCACTTGCCTTTAAAGCGCAGCAATTGGAGCAAAGCAGCAAATACAAATCGGCTTTTCTTGCTAACATGTCGCATGAACTGCGCACACCTCTGAATAGTGTGTTAATTCTTGCAAAACTTTTGTCGGAAAACAAAACGCAAAACCTTTCGGACAAACAAATAGAACATGCAACTGTCATTTATAAGTCAGGAAATGATTTGCTAATGCTCATTAACGATATACTTGATCTTTCAAAAATTGAAGCAGGTAAAATTGAACTGAACATTGAAAAATTCAATACCCAGGATATTGCATCAGATATACAATCTCTTTTCAAAGAACTTGCGAATGAAAAGGGAATAAATTTCTCTGTAACTATTGCAAAAGACTTTCCTGCTGAGCTGTTTTCGGATAAAATGCGTTTGTCGCAAATCCTGAAAAATCTTTTATCCAACGCATTTAAGTTTACTCCCAAAACAGGGAAAGTAATGCTGGATATCGGCTTGGCTCCAAAGGATGCGATTTTCAAAAATCAAAAATTATATCAGACGGATAAAGTAATTTCCTTCGCTGTATCTGATACCGGCATTGGCATTGCGGAAGACAAGCAAAAAATAATTTTTGAAGCTTTCCAGCAGGCTGATGGTTCAACGAGCCGAAAATTCGGAGGTACCGGTTTAGGTCTTGCTATCAGCCGCGAACTGAGTATTTTATTAGGCGGTGACCTTGTGCTCCACAGTATTGAAAATTCAGGAAGCACTTTTACAATTTATTTGCCGCACCAATCTTCAACGGGCGAGCAACTTCTGACTTCGGCCACTTCTTTCTCTAACGAACTTGCAGAAGAAAAACCTGTTCTGAAAAATAACGGATCTCTTCCTTTCAAAACCAATGAAATTCTTGATGACAGAAATAATATTAAAGACGGTGATAAAAAAATATTAATTGTTGAAGATGATATTCCGTTTGCAAAAATGCTTATGGATTGTAGTCATGAATTCGGTTGTAAAGCTGTGGTGGCTGTACAAGGCGATGCGGCAATAAACTATGCAACCCTGTTTCATCCGGAAATAATTATTCTTGATATGCAACTTCCGGTTGTTGACGGGTGGACCGTTTTAAAGCAGTTAAAAGAAAATGCAGCGTTACAACACATCCCTGTTTATGTGATTTCTGCTATGGATAAAAAAATTCTTGGGTTACAAATGGGCGCAGCAGGTTATTTAACAAAGCCTGTCAACAGGGAAGATATAAATAAAATATTTGCTTCCGTTTCACAACCTTCAATGGTTGAAGAAAGCAGTGCTGTTTCAGCTGTCATTAACATAAAGAAAAGTGGGTCGCCCGCCTATGTGCCGTTTGTTAATTCACCTTCTGTTCCAATACATTCTGATACCGAAACACTGAAAGATATCCTGAATGGAAAAACCGTATTGCTTGTTGATGATGATATGAGAAATATTTATTCGCTTTCCACTATTCTGGAAAGCGAAGGCCTGAATGTAATTTGTGCTTATGACGGCCTTGAAGCAATTGAGAAATTAAAACAAAATCCTTCTGTAGAAATTATATTAATGGATATAATGATGCCAAACATGAATGGTTATGAAGCCATGGCACTAATACGCAAAGATGAAAAATACAAACAACTGCCGATACTTGCTATAACAGCTAAAGCCATGCAGGGAGATCGTGAAAAGTGTATTAAAGCAGGTGCATCAGATTATATTCCCAAGCCGGTAAATACTGAACAATTAATTTCTGTTATGAAAGCGTGGATGTATAAATAAAAAATTTGCGGATTATGGCTTAAAGGTTAAACAAATAATCCGGTATTAAAATTAAGTTATATTATGAAAGAAATTATTGCAATTAAAAAAGATGTTTTAAACAACTATACTATTTTGCTTGTGGACGACCGCATGGAAAATTTATTAACTCTTGAAAATATTATTGAGACAGAAGGACGCAATATAATTAAAGCAGCTTCCGGTAATGAGGCATTAAAAATAGTATTGTCAGAAAAAATTGACCTGGTTCTTCTTGATGTTCAAATGCCCGGCATGGATGGATACGAAGTGGCTGAACTGTTGCGTATGAATCCGAAAACAAAAAATATTCCCATTGTTTTTGTTTCTGCAGTAAGCAGGAATGAAAAAGGCCCGGTTGAAAAATTTGAATATGGAACCATAGATTTTCTTTTTAAGCCGCTTGACATTCATGAAACTAAATCTAAAGTGGCCTTATTTGAAAAAATTTTTTTATACAGCACTGAAAAGAAAAAAATTTCTGATCGTCTGGAAGCACTGTCAAAAGAAATGGATCATTTTGTGTATGTGGTTTCACATGATGTGAAGGCCCCCCTGCGGGCAATAAGCAACCTTGCAACATGGATTGAAGATGATCTTGTCATCACAGCCAATCAAAGTGTTCTTGAAAATATTTCGCTGCTGAAAAGCCGCATTAACAGAACGCAGAATCTGCTTGACGGCATTACTGAATTTTCCCGTGTTGGCAGAATAAATGAAAGCAAAGAACAAGTAAATACGAATAAACTGATTCAATATGTAATTGAAACGCTTACTCCTCCACCTGGATTTAAGTTTGAAGTGCAGCCAGCGCTTCCTTCTTTATTTGTTGAAAAAACCAAACTCCTCAAAGTATTTACACATCTTATTAATAATTCCATCGTTCATAATGATAAGAAAGAAGGTATCGTTTCAATTTCTGCTGTTGAAGAAAATAATATGGTGCAGTTCACTATTAAAGATGACGGCCCCGGAATAAAACCACAATATTTTGAAAAGGTATTTGAAATTTTTCACACCCTTAAATCAAAGGATAAATTAGAAACATGCGGTATTGGCTTATCAATCGTAAAAAAAATTGTCGAATCGCTTGGCGGTAAAGTTTGGTTTGAGATGGTTGTTACGGGAACAATAGTACATTTTACCTGGCGAAAATAAACAGCCAGAACTTTGAGTTGCTGAATAAAATTAATATTTAAAAATCAAAGGTCAATCTTTTCCACCCTTCTCTCATGTCTTCCTTTTTCAAATTCTGTTTTCATAAAAATATCTGTCATTGATTTTGCAAGTTCAATGCTTACAAATCTCGCAGGAATGCAGATAATATTTGCATCATTGTGCTTTCTTGCCAATTCAGCTACTTCGTTTGTCCAGCATATTGCAGCTCTTATTCCATGATGCTTATTGGCAGTAATGGCAACTCCATTTGCGCTTCCGCAAATTAAAATTCCTGCATCAACTTCCTTGTCTGTAACTGCGGTTGCAACCGGGTGAGCAAAATCGGGATAGTCAACTGAATCTTCTGAATACGTTCCTTTATCCATAATTTCAAATTTTTTTTCAAGTAAATATTTTTTTAATTGCTCTTTATAATCATAGCCCGCATGATCGGCACCTATTGAAAATTTCATTTTTATGTTTTTTAAAATAATTTGTAAATTTAATTAATAACCTTCATAAAGTTTATAAGAATTATAAGAATTAAAATCAGCAGTTTGTAATTGAATTTTATGAACACTAATATGGTGAATAAAAAAATTATGTGTTCGTAACTTTGCAGTAAGTTTATTTGGTTACGATATTATTGCTGTCCATTCATAAATTATTTTTAGAATCCTAATAATCTGAAATATTATTATTACAAACAATAAACATTTTTCTTAACAAATTTCAGCAGTTCATTTTATTGAAAGAATTAACACCTGGAAAATTAAACTCTTGTTCATAACCTGAAACTATGTTAGTAATCAGTATCTTTAAAAAATAAAGTTGTTAAGAACCTGTTATTAAGAAATGATAACTGAACAAAGCAACTGTTTAGTTTAAAACTTTCAAACAGACTTAACAGGCTATCATTAATATCATATTTCAAAATAACTATTTAAATAATATAAAAAGATGTCAGCAACTAATTTGAAAGAGGTATTGGAGAAAAGGGGATATTTGCCGCAGTCAATTGATCCGTCAATTGATTTATTCGAAGAAATAAAAAAAATAAAAAAAGAAAAAAATGCAGTCATACTCGCCCACTACTACCAGGATTCAGACATACAGGACATTGCGGATTTCATTGGCGACAGTCTCGGTTTGGCACAGCAGGCGGAGAAAACGAATGCCGACATGATTGCTTTTGCCGGTGTACATTTTATGGCTGAAACGGCAAAGCTTTTGAACCCAAATAAAAAAGTGGTGCTGCCTGATTTGAAAGCCGGATGTTCACTTGCTGATTCCTGCCCACCTCCGCAATTCCGTGAGTTTTTAAATCAGCATCCTGATCACGTGGTGATTTCATACATCAACTGTACTGCAGACATAAAAGCGATGAGCGACATTATTTGCACTTCAAGCAATGCAGTGAAAATTGTGAACAGCGTTCCCGCAGATAAAAAAATAATTTTTGCCCCTGATAAAAACCTTGGTGCTTACGTTATAAAAAAAACAGGTCGCGATATGCTGCTGTGGAACGGAACGTGCATGGTGCACGAAATTTTTTCATTAGAGAAAATAACAAAATTAAAAAACCGTCATCCAAATGCAGAAATAATTGCACATCCTGAATGTGAAGAAATAGTGTTGAAACAGGCAGATTTCATAGGTTCAACAACTGCATTATTAAAATATACACAGGAAAGTTCAAAGCAGGAATTTATTGTAGCAACCGAATCAGGAATTATTTACCAGATGCAAAAAGCATCACCTGAAAAAGTTTTTATACCCGCTCCGCCCGATAATTCGTGTGCGTGCAATGATTGTCCTCACATGAAATTAAATACACTTGAAAAACTTTATCTGTGTTTGAAAAATGAAGTACCTGAAGTAATTATTCCTGTAGAAATTTCCGGTCGAGCTTTGATTCCTTTGAAAAGAATGTTGTATATTTCAGCCACAGGATAATTTTCACGCGTTATTCTCCACTCTTTTCCGGCCAACGGGTTTCTTTTGATTACCTTTGTAACTCCTTCCATTAATAAATTTCGTCAACTAATATGATAATTATTCTCTTTCTTATTTTCCATTGGTATTTATCATTGTTTGCCCAAACATTTTTTTTGCATCGTTACGGTGCGCATAAAATGTTTTACATGAGTCCGGGCTGGGAGCGTTTTTTCTACATGTTTACCTGGATCACGCAGGGTTCTTCTTTTTTAAATCCGCGCGCTTATGCAATTATGCATCGCATGCACCATGCTTACAGCGATACGGAGAAAGATCCTCATTCACCTCATTTTTTTAAAGAAGTATTCAGCATGATGTGGTTCACCAGAAACATGTACAATGGCTTGGTAACAGGCAGCGTTACTGCAGAACAGAAGTTTGATAAAAATTATCCCTCCTGGCGATGGGTGGATAAGTTCGCAGAAAGCAATTACTCACGTTATTTTTTTTTAAGTCTCTACATACTTTTTTATGTCTTGTTTGCTACTCACTGGTGGATGTTTTTGTTTTTACCCATCCATTTTTTAATGGGACCCATCCAGGGAGCTGTGGTGAACTGGGCGGGACATAAGTACGGATATTCCAACTACAATGATGGCGACCTTTCAAAAAACACCTTCTTCTTTGACTTCCTCATGCTGGGCGAATTATTTCAGAATAATCATCATCACTTTGCCGCACGCAGCAATTTTGCAAATAAATGGTGGGAGTTTGACCCGGTTTACCCGGTTATTTTTTTGCTCGATAAAATGAAAGTTATCCGGTTAACAAAAGCCTGATACACTTTTTCAGCAAAATTTCGTTCATACTTTTCGTAGCTTTGCTTACTATGAAAAGAAAAATATTTTTATTCCTTATTGTTCAATTTTGTATATCAACAGCTTTTTCACAAGCCGATATTAATGCTGACGGCTACAATAAATTTTATTACACCAGTGGAGCGATTAGTAGCGAAGGCAACCTGGTCAGCGGAAAACCCGATGGCTTTTGGAAAGCGTATTATGAAAATGGAAAATTAAAATCTGAAGGAAACCGCAAAAATTTTCTGCTTGACGGAACCTGGAAATTTTTTAGCCCAAAAGAAACACTCAGTGCCGAATATAATTACACTGCAGGAAAAAAGAATGGCATTCAAAAGGAATATTATGCTGACGGAAAACAAAAATCCGAAGAGTTGCTTAAAGATGAAATCCGTAACGGGTTGTGTAAATATTATAACGAAGCCGGTGTGCTCGTTCGTTCAGTTCCTTACGAAAACGGGATGGAAAACGGCATAGTAAAAGACTTTGCAGAAGATGGACGGATCATTGCAATCTCCCGTTATGAAAAAGGGTATTTAAAAAAAGAAGAAAAAATTAATCGTATTGATAAATTTGGCTTTAAGCAGGGGGTGTGGAGGGATTTTTATCCGGATGATAAAATAAAAACAGAAGGCACTTTTACTGATGGAAAAAAAGATGGAATGTTCCGAGAGTTCACTGCTGACGGAGCAATTTCCAAACAGGAAATTTTCCGAAATGGCGAATTGTTCGTTGACAATCTCACTCACAAAGAATTAAAAATTAAACGCGATTACCATAACAATGGCCGCCCTAAATCATCGGTCAATTTGCTTGATGGTGTTAAGCAGGGAGTTTATCGCGATTACGACCGCGAAGGAAACATAACCGCTGGAAAGTATTATATGGATAATAGAGTGGTGGCTGATGGCATTACCGATGGTTCCGGTAAAGAGCAAGGCGATTGGAAATACTATTATGATGACGGTTCAATAAAATCAGAAGGAAATTATAAAGATGGAAAAAAAGAAGGTAAATGGAAATTCTTTTATTCCGACAAAAAAATTCAGCAGGAGGGAAGCTACAGTAAAGACAATCCCCTAGGCGATTGGAAATGGTATTATCCTTCAGGAAACATTTTACGGGAGGAAGTATTTTTAAAAGGGCGCGAAGACGGGTATTCAAAAGAGTACAGTGATAGCGGAACAACTATAGCGGAAGGAAATTATGTTGAAGGCAGGCGGGAAGGGAAATGGAAATTTAATAACGGTGAATATGTGGCAGAAGGCAATTATGCCGATGGCCTGGAAACAGGTGAATGGAAGCAATATTACCTTAACGGGAAATTAGCTTTCGAAGGAAAATACATGGAAGGGAATGAAAACGGAGACCATGTTTATTATTTTGACAATAGCAAAACCAAAGAAATACGACACTACAAACTTGGACTCCGCGATGGCGATTGGAAAGTTTTTAGTGAACAGGGAGAATTAATTCTAACTACAAGTTTTTCGGCAGATAATGAGCAGAAATATGATGGGGTGAAAATTTCCAGCAAATAAATCCGAAGGTATAGGATAGCACAAAATTATTTGACAATCTGAAAAGTACCGGAATAATCAGACTTTGATTGAACATATAAAATTAACTAACAGGGAGCGAAATAATAAACTCAGCACCTTTTCCTTCTTCACCTTCCACCCTTATATTGCCTCCATGAGCTTTTATAATATCATAGCTTAACGACAAGCCAAGCCCAGTTCCTTTACCAGTGGGTTTGGTAGTAAAAAAAGGCTCAAATATTTTTGTCCTGATTTTTTTTGGAATACCCTTTCCATTATCTTTTATTCTAATAGAGATGATATTATTCACTGATGAAATGACAAAGGTAACATTCGGGTTGTAATTTTCGTCAACTGCAATTTGTTCCCCGGCTTTTTCCCGTACTGCATAAAAAGCATTATTAAATAAATTCAATATCACGCGCGAAATATCCTGAGAAACTATATTTAGCTTTGGGAATGAAGGGTCAATTACCTTTTCAAAAGTGCAATTGAAATCAGGATAATTGGCCCTCATGCCGTGATAAGACAATTGCAAAAATTCTTCACACAATTGATTGATATCCGTTAGCTGCTTTTCACCCGTTCCCGCCCGGCTGTGTTCGAGCATGTTTTTTACAATGCTGTCAGCCCGTTTTCCATGATGATTTATTTTTTCAAGATTTTTTTTCAATGCGCTTACTATTTCTTTTCGCTCATCTTCGGAAATATTTTGTACCAATTCATCAGCCAACTCATTTGAAACCTCTGAAAAATTATTTACAAAATTGAGCGGGTTTTGAATTTCATGGGCAATGCCTGCAGTAAGCTGTCCGAGCGATGCCATCTTTTCCTGCTGAATAAGTTGTGTCTGGGTAGTCCTCAGGTTATGCAGTGCGCCTGATAATTCATTATTTGCCAATTCGAGTTGCTTGTTGGCTTTCTTCTTAATATAAAAACGGTTAAAGGACATAAGCGATAAAATAAGAAACATGATTACTGCGGCAATTAGAAAATTCTTCTGTTGTTTTTGCCGTTTCACATTTGCCTCGTTTATTTGTTTGTCTTTATTGAGCAATGTAATTTCTTTTTCTTTTTTTTCAGTGTCATATTTTGTTTCCATTTCAACAAGCGCTTTGTTTTTTTCATCAGTCAATAACGAATCTTTAATGTCGCTGTAATCAGAAACCGCCTGGTATGCTTTTTCAAAATTTTTCATTCCTGTATAAGCAAGCGCTATATTTTTATAATTATCGCGCATTATCTCCTTGCTTCCGATTTGCTTGCCGAGTTCAAGACCTTTTTCATAATAAAAAACTGCCTTTTTAAAATCATTCTTATTGATATATAGCTGTCCGATATATTGGCAAGCTTCGCCAGTAGCTTTCTTATTCTGTACTTCTTCGCTGAGGTTAATTCCTTTCAATAAAAAGTTCAGCGCATCCTCATTTTTATTCCTGTGGAAATAATTTATTCCAATATTAATATAGCTGTCTGCAAGACCTCTTTTGTCAGATATCTTTTCTCTTATCATCAAAGCTTTTTCTAAAAACTCTTTGGCTTTATCATACTTTTTCTGCTCATCATAAACTCCGGCAATATTATCATACGTATTGCCTATTGACTGCTGATCGCCAAGTTCCTGCTTGAGGGCAAGGCTTTTGAAAAAATATTCCAGGGCTTTGTCATAGTTTTCCAATGCACGGTGAAGAACACCAATATTATTCAAAGCTTTTGCACGGACTTGTTTTTCACCGGCATCTTCAAGAATTTTGAGACTTTGCTGATCCAATTCCAAGGCTTTATCCAACCTTCCCTGGTAATGTTCAATGCTTGCCAAGTTCAGGATTGCCTTAGCCATACCTATTTTATCTCCTGTTTCTTTGCATAAATCAAGACTTTTTTTATTATGTTCGCGTGAGGCAACGTACTCCCCTTTATAAAAAAGGCTTAATCCTAGCATGCGCTCAAAAGTTATTTTACCTGAAAAATAAGTTATTTTTTCTGAAAGAGCCAAACCTTTTTTTGATAGCTCTAATGCTTCTTCAGGATTGCTGAATTGGATTTCATTGTATAAAGATAATAAGGTATTCACCATATTAGTGTCTTCTCTGGCATTTTTCAAAACAGTAACAAGACTATCTGACTTTTGGGAGCCATAAGAAATTGATGGCACTACTAATGGAACAGAGATACTTAAAATAAATTTCAGAAAATGTTTATTAAACTTATTATTCATTATTAAAATAAAAGGGAGAAATAAAAAAAAATTAACATCTTTTCAGAATTTCAGATATGGTGCTTTTCCAATTTATCCACAAAATTGAAGTATTATTTTGACATATGAATCTTTTAATTACCTTGCACAAAACAACTTAAAAACCTTAACTAAAATGAACACACAAGTCATTCAAAAGAAAAAGCAAAACTTTTTCTCCATCAAAATAATATTATTTTTTTTACTGACAGCTACAGTTTTCAGGGTACAGGCAAACGTATCGGATTATTTGTTTTCTTCAAGGGCTTCGAATTATGTTCCTATAACTGGAGGATCAGTTTTATCCGCAGCCGGAATTGATAATAACCAGTTTCCTAATAAACAAATAGGATTTAGTTTTACTTTTAATAATCAAATTTATAATGTTGTAAATGTAAGTGCAAACGGATATATCTGGTTTGGAAGCGTTGCTCCAGCGGTATCAAATTATAAACCTATTTCAACAGTCTCAACGGTTGCAGGGTTCGTATGCGCATTTGCACGCGATCTTAAAACCCCTTCTACTAACGGGATTGGTGATCTTCGAATTCAGACATTGGGATCTTCACCAAATGCAGTTTGTATTATCCAATGGAAAAATTTCCAGAATAAAACGGCCGGGAATACATCAGAAATTTTTAATTTTCAGATCCGGCTTAATCAAAAGAACAACAGTGTCGAAGTAGTTTATGGAACAATAACTCCAATAGCGACCAAAGGTGTCCAAGTAGGATTAAGGGGAGGAAGCAATTCCGATTTCAATAACCGGAAGGTAACAGCCTCGAACGTTTGGAACAATTCTGTAGCAGGCATTAACAATTTTGACAGCTGCATATACAATCAAAGCGGTCTGAAGCCTGCAATTGGATTAGATTATTTATGGACGCCCACGTCAGCAGATCTGATAGTTGACGGAGGTGGCGGAACACTTGATACCACAAATAATACTCAACGTGTTGCAGGCGGCAACCTCAGCGCTATACCTATAAATTTTTCTCACACCGATGTAACAATTGTAAAACAAGCATCTTTGCAATATTCTGTAAAAGGAGTTCAACAGCCAAGTGTTCCTCTGACGTTAGTTTCAGGCGACAGCATCAGCGGAATTTGGCAAGGTAATTTACCCCCCATCTCAGTTATTGAAGGCGAAGTAATTTATTATGCTGATTTTGTCAATCAGGATAATTTTATTTCTCATGCCGGAATTATAGCTTACGATATAGGATATTTGAAACTGCATCCTGATGCAGGTAAAGTTGTGCCTGTTGATGTTTACTCAACTGCACGCCTGCAGGCAAATCCAACCGTGTCCTCAATTAAATTTACAGAAATCACTCAAGACATGTTTGGCACAGGACGCACTACTTCATATCCTTCTTATTTTCCTATTTCAGATGAAAATGATCTAATTGAAATTGAAAATCTTGGCTTCGATAATGCAGAGTTGACAGGATATAAAATAGAAGTGCTTACTGCCGTAAATTATTTTACTTTTACTTTTCCAGGGCTAACGGTTTTCGGACCTAATGCTGTTTCTGTTTTGAGAGTAGGGGCTGATGCAACTGAATCCAATGATTCCATCAACAATTTTTTTATTCTTCCCGGAGCAGCAAATACAATGGAATATAATACTCCTGCCGGATATATTTTGCGAAATCCTTCAGGCGATATTATTGATGCTGTTGCCACAAATAATTTTAAATTTCCCGCTTCGGCAAATATTCCAACTTATCAGTGGTATGGAAAAGTTATGATTGATTCAGTTTCAGCGGGTGTTATTCGTACTTCAAGAACAGATCATGATGCGTCTATTGACTGGATATCTTCAACATCAGGATATGCCCAAAACATCGGATTTGCCAATACTGGTTTGTATGGTGCGTTTCCTGCCCCTTCCATAACATGGTCTGCTCCGGGTGTTCCTTATGGATACTCTGGTGATGTGGTGTATGTTTCACAAGCGTCTCCATTTAATTATTTATTCAATATTATTTGTACGGATGGAATCAGCACAACAACCGCATCATCCAATCTTGTTGTCAGTGATGATTATACTTCATTTTGCGTTACTCCGGGCAAAAGGCATACAACAAATATTACACATCATTCAGTTACACTTTCGTGGGATGCCACAGTTTATGCCGATAGTTTCCTGGTTAAATTGAAACGGGTATGCGGGAATGATAAAAGGAAAATTTACGTAGCAGGAGGAATGGGCACTTCATCAGTTACAGTTAATAACCTTTTTTCAGGCAGCAAATACAGGTGGAAAATAAGAGCAATCTGCCATGGAGTGGCTCAGTCCCGGTCGTGTGCAATTACATTCATTACAAATTGCCATAGATTAGCGGGAGAAGAATCAGGAAGTGACCTTTCTTTAATACAAATTTCACCGAACCCAACTCACCAAAATCTTAGAGTTAAATTCGATGCTGCAAAAAATCAATCGTATAAACTGTATCTTTCTGATGTAACAGGCAGAGAAATTTATTCTTCAGCAGGAATGTGGAGCGAAGGGGAAAACGAAACAGAAATTTCGCTTGAGCAATTTAAGAAGGGGATTTATTTTTTAAGAATTTTGAGTGACAATCAAATCTTCTCGGAAAGGATAGTAAAGAACTAAAAAGAAACTAATGGAATGTTGGAAAACCGCATCGATCCAACATTCCATTCATCTATGTTAGTAAGAAGTAAACCCGATAATCTTTCTGACTTCTTTAATTGTCTTATCAGCGCTTTCAGCGGCTTTTTCTTTTCCTATCTTCATTACCCGCTTTAAAAGTGCATCATCTTTTTCTATTTCTTTTATTTTTTCTGAAAACGGAGCAACAAATTTTACCAAATCTTCAGCCAATTGTTTTTTCAAATCACCATAACGAATGGTGCAGTTGTTATACTGATCGTCAAAAGATTTTACAGTTTCTTCGGAAGAAACCATTTTTAAAAGCGTAAAAATATTTTCAATTGCTTCCGGTTTCTTTTGATTTTTTTCTGTAGGACCGGAATTGGTAACAGCTTTCATAACTTTTTTGCGGATTACTTCCGATGAATCCGATAAAAAAACAGCATTACCTTCTCCTTCAGACTTTCCCATTTTACCGGTACCATCCAATCCGGGAACTTTCACCAGTTCAGCACCAAAATTATAAGCAACAGGTTCAGGAAAAAATTCGGTTTTATACAAACGGTTGAAACGGTTTCCAAATGTGCGCGTCATTTCCAGATGTTGTTCCTGGTCTTTTCCTACCGGAACGAAGTCTGCCCGATGAATTAAAATATCAGCGGCCATCAGCACAGGATAAGTGAATAGGCCCGCATTTATATTATCAGGCTGTTTACGGACTTTTTCTTTGAAAGTGGTAGAACGCTCCAGTTCTCCCACATAAGCGTTCATATTTAAAAGCAAATATAATTCTGCGGTTTGCGGAAGATCGCTTTGAATATAAAGCGTAGTTTTTTCAGGGTCTAAACCGCAGGCGATATATTCCGCAAGCACCATTCGGACATTTTCTTTTAAATTTTCAGGTGTAGGGTGTGTAGTAAGCGAATGATAATCAGCTATGAAAAAAAAGCAATTGTTTTCATCCTGCATCTTCACAAAATTTTTCATTGCTCCAAGATAATTTCCAAGATGCAATCTTCCTGTTGACCGAATTCCGCTTACTACTGTTTTCATGAGGCAAAAGTAGGAAATGGGTTTAATCCCGGCAGACTAATATTCGTTTCAAAACTTTAAACTTTGAACTTTCCTTTAATTTCGCACCATGAAACACCTCAGACTGCTCCTGCAACTGCTTTGGAGATTTTGGTTTTACATGAATGGGGCTTTAGTGGTTATTGTTTTTTATCCTGCATATTTTATTTTGCTTCAGCGGAAGGAATGGTTTCCCAAAGTTTTTAAATTATATAAAATCTGCGCCAGATTGATGTTATTCAATGCGGGAATATTTCCTAAAATAATCAGGAAAACAAAACTTTTAAATGGCAGGCCGTATGTTTTATGCCCTAATCACTGTTCTTATCTGGATATTGTAACAACGTACATTGCAATTCCTGAATATTTTCATTTCATGGGAAAAGCTGAGTTGAAAAACATTCCGCTATTCGGTCATTTTTTTAAGGAGATGAATATTCCTGTTGATCGCGCAAGCATCATGTCATCGCATCGCGCATTTCAGCGTGCGAAAGAAGACATTGACAAAGGAATTAGTGTTGCTATTTTTCCGGAAGCCACTATTCCCGAAACCGCACCTAAGTTAAAAGTATTTAAAAACGGAGCCTTTAAACTTGCTATAGAAAAGCAAGTTCCTGTTATTCCTATTGTGTTTCTTGATAATTGGAAAAGAATGCCGGATGGAATTCTGAGAAGAATGTTTGCAGGCGGCCCGGGAATTTCACGCATGATAATTCATGACCCGGTTGAAACAACAGGTATGACGGAAAATGACTTGGCTGCTTTAAAGAATAAGGTCTATAAAATAATTGACGAAACGCTTAGCAAAAAATCTTTTGAATAAGCATTCCGGTACATTCAGCAAAACTCCTCGTAAGCGCCTTTAAGATGCTCGGCAATCATTTCAGCAGAACGACCTTCTATATGATGGCGTTCGATAAAATGCACCAGCTTTCCATCTTTAAATAAGGCAATGCTTGGAGATGAAGGAGGGTATGGAGCAGTGTATTTTCTGACTTCGGAAGTAGCTTCAAGATCTTGTCCTGCAAAAACGGTTACCAATTTCTCCGGTTTCTTTTCGCCTTTTAAAGAAAGCTTTACCCCGGGACGGGCTGTACCGGCTGCGCATCCACAAATAGAATTGATCATTAATAATAATGTGCCTTTACTGTTTGGGATTACCTGGTCGGCTTGGTCTGCGGTTTTAATCTCTTCGAACCCCGCAAGCGTTAAATCCTGGCGCATTGGGGCGCAAATTTGTTCTGGATATGGCATGATGACTTATATTTTTATGCAAAATTAATCAAAGTTTAGGGTTCAAGGGTGAATATTTAAGGTTTCACAGCTCTTTTTGATTATTCTTTAAGAAAACCTGACAGTTAAAAAGCAAGGAGCTTTTGTAGTAAAATAAGATGTTTCAGAGGCATTGATGTTAAACTTTGGATATTTCTTCCCTGACTTCTTCAAATTCCTTACAAACATTTTGCAACCCAAAATTTCATTTGGTATCATTTGTGAAATGACCATGAGAAAGAAAAAGAAAAAAAGAAAAATGAAAAAGACAGAAACAAAAAATCAGAAAAAAGAATGTGCATTCCCTGTATTAAAGTTCGATTACAATTTTAATGTTATTTATTCCAACAGTCCTGCAAAAGCGATTTTAAATTATTGGGAGGCTAAAGTTAAAGAATCCGTTCCTTCAAACATTCTTAACCGACATCCGGAGATATATAATTCGCTGAGAGAACAGTCATTAGAAGACATAAGCATAACTATTAACGATACTGTTGTACGCTGCACTGTAGTTCCGTTTCCTGAAGCGGGTTACATAGGAGTGTATGGTTACATGGTGGAATACACCGAAAAAATAATGGATCGTGAAACAGCTTCACGATTGAATTAAGATAGTTTTTCTCATGGTTTCAGGTTAGGTGCGTTCCAATTAAAACGGGAGCGCATTTTTTATTTTCCCGGACAGAACCTATTTTGAAATCTTTCGTAAGCAAGCGAAATAATCTCAATCTTTAAAACCAATGATAGAAGTAAAATCCGATATCGCCATTGATCAGGTGCCACGAAAAGTAAAATATGAAAAAGTGCTTTTGCTTGA
>JBDSOU010000088.1:0-13831 GCA_039914625.1 Bacteroidia bacterium
TGCGGTAATGATGTGAGGGCACTGCGGTAACGGTTGAAGGGGAGACGCGAACGCATTTTTGCAAGGGGGAAATCGATAATTTTAAATTATAACATTGATTTTGAACAATTTAACTTATAAAACAACAAAAAAGATGAAAAATGATAAATTGTTGAAAACTTTTGATATTAATGGTGTTGCATTGTTTGAAAATTAAGACCCTGGAATTTATATTGTTGAAGTTGAAGGAGCGGTGACAAAGACTAAGGAGATTGATACGGGGGTGGATGCAAGGTTGACGATTACGCTTCCTTGATAGAAAATTACAAGATAGAAAAAAGAAAGAACCCGCGAGAGCGGGTTTTTTTTGTTTTGGTGAAGGTTGTCTGAACCATGATTAAACGGATTAAATGATTGAAGGATTGAAAATAAAATTTACTTTTACTCGCAGAATACTTTCAGCGTCCCCGCGAAATGGCGGGAGAGACTGAAAGTAAAAAAAACAATAACTGATGAACAATATTCAAATACGATTTTTCATTGTCTTGTTATTTATGACCGCTTTTAAAGAAGTGACGGCACAGAAAAAACATGAGTGTCCAGTGGCGTATTTTTTAGTTAAACCATTAGGAGTAAATCAGAATTATGATACTCTGGTAACTTTTGACACCCTTGGCATTAAGAAAGGCAGATGGATTCAAACTTTTGATAAGAATGGAAATACATTATCACAAGTAACACAGACATGGAAAAATGATAAATGGATTACAGGAAATAGATTAAGCTCCAATTACGATAAAAATAACAATCAATTAAATTTATTTTTGGAATCAACTTCAATCTCAAATCATTTAGATACAGTCGCACAGTATTATTATACTTATGATTTCAAAGGAAATGAATTGTCAGAACTATCAAAAATATGTTTTAATAATACTTGTATGAATGCTGAAAGTAAATCTTCTACATACGATTCAAGAGGAAATAAATTAACTTACTTAGAAAAGAAATGGGACACTAATGGTTGGAAAACAATAACAAGCTGGACTTATCAATACTATCCAAATGGAAATAAATTATCTGAAACTTATAAATCATTTCAGAACAATTTGGCTTTAACAGGAGGAAAGAAATCTTCTACCTATGATGCAAATAATAATTTATTGATTGAACTTTCACAAGATTGGACAAACAATACTTGGGTCAATAATCACCAGACAAAAAACTCATACGATTCTAATAACAACAAGTTAAATGAGGTTCTTCAATACTGGAAAGAAAATGCTTGGACAAGCAAACAAAGAGAAAATTATTCCTATGATGCAATGAATAATTTACTAACTCACCTAAAAGAAGAATTCAAGTATAATACGTGGGACTCAATTCTATTTATCAAAAACATATACGATAATAAAAAAAATAAACTATCGGAACTTAAAAAATATTGGGTAACTAATTTGAATATGACAAACAGTAACATTGAGAGAACAACATTTACCTACGACACCAATGGAAATATGTTGACACAACTATTTGAAATTTTCAATAAGAACAATAATACTTGGGAAAATTATAAAGAAGAAACTTTTACTTACGACACAGTGGGAAATATAATATCTCATACAATACTAAACGAACATAGTAGTTATGGTACCAATCCCACAAGAGTAGTTTTTACTTACAATACATTTAACGGCACTATATCAGGGAAAAAAGAAACATTAAGGGATAATAATTGGATTCCATTTCAGGGTATGAGTAATTGCGAATTAGAATATCATTTTAATAAAACAATCAAACAACCGCTTGGGTCTTATCGCTTTGAAGCAAGTTATATTTCTCTCAAACAATGAAGTGGAATAATGAAATTGGGGAGGAGTGTTTCATAACGGAAGTCGGGCGAACGCATAACATAAAGTCAATGTTGCAAAACTGCTGAAAAACAGCATTTAGAACTGTTATTTACAATTCACTATAGAAGGCGGTATTAGTTGAATAAAAATTTTTGAAACCTATCCCCGAAGGGGAATCCATGTTAGATAAAGTAAGAGTTTATATTGACGGACAAGAAGAGCACCATAAGAAAATAACTTTTATGCAGGAGTATGATGGGGTTATCAGTAAATACGGTTTTAAAAGTCATGGTTAGAGCCGAATGGTTTTTTCATTTGTAATCTCCGCCATAAATGGCGGAGTTAATACGAAGCGACTCTCTACGAAATCAGACCCGATTGCAGTGGAAATACTTTTTTTGCCAAGCTGTAAAAAAATAAAAAAGGAAAAAAAGATTGTAACGGAAAGCGGGTACACTGTTGCTACGAAGCGGTGCCGGTGGTCTCCAAATTATTTTTTTATTTAACCCTCTTTAAATTTATTTTACCAACGGGGTTAACAACCAGCGGAACTTTTTCGACTGTAACGAGGCTTGTATCGAGTCCGAATGCTTTTTCTTCGGGCATGGAGAAAAGTTTGAGGAAAGAATGGATGGTTAACAAAATGCGCTCTTTAATTCTGAAAACGTTTTCGTTGGAAATATGTTTTTCAATGACCACAAAACGGAAATCACCTATCACATTATTTTTGCTTAGTGAATAATAACGGCTGCGTATATCCACTTCCCTGTTTGCAACTAAGTCCTGCACTACCTGGCGGAACATTACATTTATGCGCTGCTCTACTCTGAAACCGAGACGGAAATCAATATGAATGACTTTATCATTCACTAATTCTTTCACTTTATACTCCATGGTGTAGGGTTCATCAATGACATCCACATGAACAAACCAATAAATATCAGCACGTTTTGGCTGCTTTTGCAGGATGGAATAAATCACTTTGGATTCGATTTCATCGCGCCTGTTGGCACTGGTCATATAAACAAGATGAGTTGCGTATTTGGGAATGGAAGTATCGTTGCTTAAATCAGTAATCAAACTGAGGTAATCTTCAAGCTTTAAAAAATCAACGAGCTTATTCCTGATTTTGCGCGCTTCAAACCAGACTAACATGTTTCCGAATAAGAATGAAGTGACTAATAAAGTAACCCACCCTCCATGCATGACTTTATTGAGATTAGCAATGATAAATGACATTTCAATGGTGAGAAAAACAAATAGGAAAGGAAAAATGAGGTAATTGGAAATTCTTCTTAAATGGAGATAGAACGCAAACATAAGCGTATCAGCCATCATGGCGAGAATAATAGATAATCCATAAGCGGCTCCCATGTTTTCGGATTCCTTAAAATATAAAACCACTGCGATGCAGCCGAAACAAAGCACCCAGTTCACAGTTGGTACGTATAACTGACCGCGCATTTCAGTGGGATAAATAATGCGGAGCTTGGGACCAAAATTTAGCCTGATAGCTTCATTGATCAGCGTGAAGGAAGCGCTTATCAAAGCCTGGCTTGCAACAATAGCCGCAAAGGTGGCAACAATAATTCCTGTAAATAAAAACCATGAAGGCATAATGGAATAAAACGGGTTATGTTCGTTGAGGGCGGTTCCGGTTCTGTTAAGGAGCCATGCTCCCTGTCCGAAATAATTAAGAAGCAAACATATTTTTACTGCGATCCAGCTCACGCGAATGTTCTTTTTTCCGCAATGCCCCAGGTCGGTGTAAAGAGCTTCAGCACCTGTAGTACAAAGAAACACTGCTCCGAGGAGCCAGAAACCGTGAGGATAATGAACGAGGAGGTTGTAAGCATAATAAGGGTTAAAAGCTTTGAGAATATTAAGGTTGGTAAACATCATATTGGCTCCGAGAGCTGCAAGCATAAAAAACCAGACAAGCATCATCGGTCCGAAAGATTTTCCGACAAAGGAAGTTCCGAATTGCTGAATGAAAAACAGCAAAAACAAAATAGAAATAACAATAGGGATGGTGGGTATATCAGGATTAAAATAACGCATTCCTTCCACAGCAGATGCCACAGAAATGGAGGGTGTGATTAAACCATCAGCGAGCAAAGCGCTTCCGCCAATGATAGCGGGGAAAACAAGCCATGATACTTTTGCTTTTCTTACCAGCGCATAGAGAGAGAAAATTCCTCCTTCGCCCTTGTTATCCGCCCTGAGCATAAGTATAACATATTTGAAAGTGGTTTGTAAAGTGAGTGTCCAGAAAACACAGGAAACACCCCCGATAACAAGATCATCGTTAATAATGCTTTTTCCAATAATGGCTTTCATCACGTAAAGCGGTGAAGTACCGATGTCTCCGTAAACAATTCCGAGCGTAACTAAAAGCCCGGCTGCGGAAAGCTTGCTTAACTTATTTGAGTGAGCCAATGAGGTTAAAAATTCGGGCGCAAATGTAGTTAATTAATAGGCTTCAGTAAAATAAGTGATTAAATACATTCCCGTGACAAAGAAAAAATTAAAATTCCCGGCAAATTGATTTCTGTAACTGATTTTTAAAAAATTGTGAATGACAAGTAAAAATCTTTGAATCTTTGTTTTTAAAATGCGAAATCTTATTTATGAATTTATAATTTGAGAGATGGTGAATGAATTGATAGAAGAAGTCTTTGTTTTTTTATTTTTTTCATCTACAACGTTTAACTGCTGTACCATTATAATCAGCGTGGCAATAAAGCCAATTATTATTAACAACCAGATAATCTTCTCAGCATATTTTCTGATTTTCTTTTTAGGGCTTGCTTTTTTCTTGATGCGTATTCTTTTACGAACACGCCTTCTGCGCCTTTGAGAATGCTCATCGCTTCCGGGTTGCTGGTTATCTTCATTTTCTTCAGCAGAATTGTCAGGCAGAATTTCCTCGGTCATGTCATGTAAAAAATTTATTAAAAATTATTTTATGTACTTAAAATTTCTTCCGATAAATACGGCATTGTTTCCAAGACTTTCTTCAATTCTCAGCAACTGGTTGTATTTGGCAATCCTGTCGGAACGCGAAGCAGAGCCGGTTTTTATTTGACCGGTGTTGAACGCTACTGCAAGATCTGCAATTGTTGAATCTTCGGTTTCACCTGAACGGTGGCTCATTACTGCAGTGTATGAATTTCTGTTTGCAAGGTCAATTGCATTGGCTGTTTCGGTTAACGTACCAATCTGGTTTACTTTGACAAGAATGGAGTTGCCGATTTTTCTATCAATACCCTGCTGCAATCTTTTAACATTAGTAACAAATAAATCATCACCTACAATCTGAACTTTTTCGCCAATCGCATTTGTTAATTCAGCCCAGCCATCCCAATCATCTTCCGCCAGACCGTCTTCAATTGAAATGATCGGGTATTTTGAAGTCCAGTCTTTCCAGAACGAAACCATTTCGGAAGAAGTAAGTTTTTCGCCTGATGATTTTTTGAAAACATAACGCTTTTCCTTCGCGTCATAAAATTCGGAGCTTGCGGCATCCATTGCAATGAATACATCTTTGCCTGCTTTATATCCTGCCACTTCAATGGCCTTTAAAACGGCTTCAATGGCTTCCACATTTGATTTAATATCAGGAGCAAAACCTCCTTCGTCACCAACATTTGTCGAAAGTCCTTTGTCTTTTAAAACTTTTTTCAAAGCATGAAAAATTTCTGTTCCTATCCGCAACGATTCCGAAAAGGTATCAGCACCGGCAGGCATGATCATAAACTCCTGAAAATCTATTGAATTATCAGCATGAGCTCCTCCGTTCAAAATATTCATCATTGGAAGCGGAAGCACATTTGCATTGGCTCCCCCCACATAACGGTAAAACGGCAAGCCTGATTCAGCAGCAGCAGCTTTAGCAGCCGCAAGTGAAACACCAAGAATGGCATTTGCACCTAAATTATTTTTGTTTTCTGTACCGTCTAATTTTATCATTAAAGCATCAATCAGATTTTGATTGGAGATGGGTAACCCCTTGATCTCCTCAAAAATCAAAGTATTTACGTTATTCACCGCTTTAGTTACGCCTTTGCCGGAAAACACTTTTTTGTCATTATCCCGCAATTCCACTGCTTCGTGCGCTCCTGTGCTGGCACCAGATGGAACAGCGGCACGTCCCATGTAGCCCGTATCAGTATATACGTCCACTTCAATGGTTGGATTTCCTCTTGAATCAAGAATTTGACGCGCTTTTATTAATGCTATAGAACCCATAATTAATTTAAAGAAATGTATTTAACGTATTAAGCGTGATAAAGTTTAATCTTAAATTTTCGGTTCAAAGTTAAATTTATTATTCGATTTTCCAGTTATACATTTGTATGATACTTTGCATGGTACCATTAAATCCATGCATTTTATAAAAGCAGGCTTCCATTAACATTCATATCGAATATTGAAAATCTTTTGGGTTAATTTGCAGAATCAACAATTATTGAATGAAACAGGTTTTAATGGTTTTGAGACTTTTATTTTCCGTTTACTCAGGAGTTTTATTTGTGCTGTCTTTTTTTATCATGATTCCTCTCTATGTTGTTGTGTTTAATTTCTGGAAAAAGGAAAGGGCTCCTCATGTTGCGCACAGACTTACACAGTTTTGGGCGCAAATACTGTTTGTAATTTTTATAATAAAACCAAGAATAAAGAACAAGGATTATATTGACAGAAACGAAACGTATGTTTTTATTGCGAATCACCGTTCTTTGATGGATATACCGGTTTGTGCGGCTGCCTGCAAAAACACATTCAGGTTTCTTGCTAAAGCTGAATTGATTAAAGCGCCTTTACTTGGCTACATGATTAAAAATTTATATATCACTGTGGTGCGTTCCAGCAAGGGCGACCGGACACGCAGTATGGATGCAATGAAGAAAAGCATTGATGAACATATTTCTGTTTCGCTTTTTCCCGAAGGCACGCGCAATAAAACAAACAAACCGCTGATTGATTTTCATGACGGTGCTTTTCGTCTTGCCATTAAAACCCAAAAACCGCTTGCTGTTTTAACTATAAAAGATTCAGATAAAGTGCTGCCGCCTGTGGGGCCTCCTTTTATTTTTCCGGGAGTTATTCATGCAGAATGGAGCAAGCCGATTGAAACTTCGGGTATGACGGATGATGATTTACCGGCTTTGAAAGAAAAAGTTAGGGAGATTATGATTGAAGTTCTTTCGAAAAGGGACTGAAAGAAAAGTTGCAATCAATGGGACAATAGCCTTTTATTGATAAAAAGAAGGGCAGCAAATTCATGCTGCCCTTCAAAAGTAAACCTAAAAGAAAAGAATTTAAACTTAGTAATGAAAACGCACAGCAGCAATGAAATTTCTGCCCGGTGCATTAATGCCGCTTGCAAATGTTCTGTACTGCGTATCAAAAATATTATCAACTCCTGCCTGCAACGTTACCAGTTTATGCACTTTATATGATGCACGGATGTTTGCCGTAATCCATGCGGGCATCCCGTCAGGCGTTGCATATTGCGGATTGTCTTCTCCTCCTCCATAATCCTTCAGCCTTTTCCAGCCATTGTAACTGATAGTAAAATCGAAACTGAAATTATTATTGATATACATAAATCCTAACTGACCCATGAAAGGCGGAATGTGATCCAACGGAGCATCGGATGAGTCGGTTTTAACTCTGCCATAAGTGTAATTAACTCCGATCTTCATACTGAAGTGCTCGCTCGTTTGTGAAAAAAGATTTGAAGAGAATCCATACATATACGCCTTATCTTTATTCTGGTTTGCATAGACCTGGCTCAGGGTTCCGTCATACAGGATAGAATCCTGACCGTTGTATGTGAATTCATCCACCACAGCAACGTCCCTAAGGGTTGTGTAGTAAACAGAATTTTCCCAACGTGTTTTTCCATTATAAATTTTTGCCATTCCAATTTCATAGTTGATTGTTTTTTCAGGTTTCAAATCAACATTCGGAACAATTACTCCACCTGCAGGAGGCGCGAAAACTTTAGAAAGGTCATCCACATTTGGCACACGAAATCCGGTTGAAAGCAGAACAGATAATTTTAAATCGTCTGTCGGAGAGTGTATCAATCCGATGCTTCCTGAATAAACAGGGGTTTCTTGATCCAGCGTGGTGTAAGGAAGATGGAAAAGAAGCGCTGTATCAACCAGTGTGGAATGAAGCGTGGAATAACCCATACGGACCCCGTCATTCAGGGTGACCTGTTCGTTTATTTTCCATGTATGGGAGATATAGAAGGCATAATTATTCATAGTATTATCCCCATCAGGATAGCGGGTATCCCATTTTCCACTCGTGTCGGCAATAATGTTTTCGCGTATTGCTGTTGATTCAAGGAAGTTCAATTGCACGTCAAGTCCGAACCGGATGTTATTCGACTTTATGGTTTTTTGAAAGTCGAGGTTTGCACCAATCACATCTACTTTTTCAACACGGTGAGTCAGGAATTTGCTGCCAAAGTTTCTGCTATGCCGGCTTTCTTCAACGTCCTGGTAATTCAAACCCAAGTGTATGTTTTGAAAAAGACCGGTTTCGTTTTTTAAATTGCCGTCATAAGCTGCCATCAGCCGCTTTTGCGGACCGTAATACCATTCAGCAGAATTTAAAGCTGCAGTATCGGAAAGACCACCCGTGGGATTGTCCGTTAAGCGGTCATAACGCGGAACGTCATTTGAATTGGAATATTGCAGATTTAGTCCATGTGTAATGTGATCATTTTGTTTGAATGCAAATTTTTGCACCACATCATATTGCGTATATCCGCTTTGTACCTGCCGGTAACGGTTGCTGTTCTGCACCACAGAATCTGTTTCGTTAAACCGCTCAGCATAATATGGACGTTCGCCATAGCTGGTTGTATAAAACGGATTTTGAGTGGTGCCTCCTTTGAGGTCATCAAATTTTGAATATGTGAATGAAGTAAATGAAGCAATATTTTTGCAACCGATATTAAAATCCACATGCCCTGTCGCTTCTTCGGCAGCGCTTCCATAACGTCCAAAGGCATTTGCTTTAATGTTCATTTTGTTTTCCTCATAAGCAAACATTGGTTTTTTAGTGTAGAGATGAATCACGCCTCCCAGCGCATCGCCTCCATAAATGGTGGAAGAAGGTCCGAACAAAATTTCCACCCTTTCAAACGAATTATTATCGGTGGTTACAATATTCTGCAAATGACCTGCGCGATAGATAAGATTGTTCATCCTCACACCATCAACAACAAGCAAAATACGGCTTGCTTCAAACCCGCGGATAATGGGGCTTCCGCCACCAAGCTGGCTTTTCTGAACAGCTACATTTCCTGTACTCATTATCAGATCGGCTGTTGTTTGAGATTGTGTATTTTCAATTTCTTTTGCCGAAAGCACCTGAACCTTTTGCGCTACGGTTCTTTTTGATTCTTCTACCTTATTGGCAGAAATAACCACTTCGTCAAGGCTGACGGTTTTGGTGGTGTCCGTCACAGTTTCCTGCGCAAACAACAATTGTGAAGACGTTATAATTAATAGAATGATTGGAATATATTTAAGTTTCATTTCTTTTGAATTTATGTGATTAATTAATTATAAAATAAATAATGACAACGCTGTTCATTTAACATGGCAGCATTGATAAAAAAACTTTGACTTAAATTATCTCAGGTGGGGGAGAGGTGACTTTGGATATGTGTGAAAAGAAAATTTCAAAAAAAAAATGAAAATTATTTTCCTGTGTTTCCTCTAATAAAAAATTATGTCCGAAAGCTGGCGGAGCATAAATCAAGCTGAACAATTTAACAAGAAGATTGGGAAGATTGCTGTTCTCAGACATTCCGTTGCTTACTGCTTTTTTTATTTTTTCTAAAATGTATTCTTCTTTGGTATCATGAATAGCAAGCAGTTCCACTTTGTCACCTGAAATGCTGACTGATTTTATATCATACATTTTTCCGTTTAACGAGATTTCATGGGAATTGATTTTGCTTCTTTTAAAAACGCAGAGTGTGAGCGTGAGCTTTTCAAACTGAGTTTCATGGTGATTAAGAACTTCCTGCATTTCGAACTGCACATAACACTGATGCACCTGGTAAAAAAGAAGCATCCCGCCTGATTGCAGCAGCAATATTATAATTAATGTTATGTAACCCGCTTGTTTCAGTTTTTTATGATTTGGTGTTTCGGTTGCGAAGTTATGAAAGGATTGTGAAATGAAGACAGTCTAAAAACCGCTTAAAGGGTTGCAATTCTCCTGTAAATTCAGCAATTCTTTTATTTCTATCTCCATTATAAATTCAAAACATAAAATATTTTTACAACTGTTGCTGAAAAAAAACTGTAAAATCTTTTTGACAAATTTGCTGCCTTGATTGGGCAATACAATTCCAATAGTACGCAATTCACTTCGCTGTTACAAAATGAAACTGACTTTAAAACAAATATTAACCGGAATAAAAAAATAAATTGGCAAACTCAAAGACCGCTTGCTATTTAACCATAAAAGATTCAGATAAAGTGTTGCCGCCTGCGGGACCTCCATTTATTTTCCGGAAGTTATTCATGCAGAATGTAGCAAACTTAAAACTGTTGGTATGTCGGACGATGATTTACCTGTCAGGAGTTTCCTTTTCTTAAGACGCTTTCTTTACAACTTCAGGTTTTTTACTGAAAACAAAATTAATTCCCGCCCTGAAATTTGCGTTTTGGGTTCGTGTCGGAAAAATAGCTCCATATATATTATCACTTACAAAATATATCTGCTCATTGCCCATTTTAAACGCTACGCCTAAGCCTAAATTTGCAGCGCTTTGATTAATTACAGAATAGCTTGCAGCAAAATTCAGACATTTTCCGACTGATTGATTTAAGGAAACAGTATAATCACCATGCATTTTCTGATTAAAGTATTCGCCATGCATGAGTAAGCCGAACGAACTTTTTTTGCCGAGCATATAGTTGCTCCCGATATAAAATTGTAAGGGAAGATTTGTTTGATATGAATCATGAGATGGATTAATCCTGAAAGTTGTAGTTAAAGTATCTGCTAAATGCTGCCACGCATTATTGGTGCTTCCTGAAACAAACTCGTTCAAATCAATTCCATAATAGGTAAACTCTCCGTTTTCATTAGTGCTTTTATAATTTACAACATGCGAATTCCAGTTTATTTTTCCTATATCAAGAATACTTGCCGATAAAAAAATCTTTTCAGAGAACTGGTAACCTGCACCGAAATCCATCGCAAATCCCGTGTTTTTTCTTCCGAAGGCATATTCGCTCAGGTTAAAATTATTAAATGTATTGCCTTCTAATCCGGAGGTGTTTATATTAATAGTGGATTTAGCGGTGATGGCAAATGAATTGGGATCGGTATATAAAGAAACTCTTGAATGGTTGCTGCTTGCATTTTCCACTCCGTATAAATATTTCAACTTCGTTCCAAGCGAAAGCTTATTTTTGAGCACAATCGAATAATTAAATGTGTATTCCCTGTAATGTGTAGCATTTAAACCAAATTGTAAGACGGTTTCTTTTCCGAGAGTTGCTGCATTTCCTTTCCAAATAAATTCCATCATGTCTTTTGGATAATCAAATTGCATATTTATTTTTTCGGTCGCTCCAAAACCAAAATAACTCCTCTTAACTTTAAAACCGAAACTTAAAAGATCAATCTGTTCCGATACGGAAATAAAATTATGCCGGTCGTTCATTTTGCTGATAATATTGCTTCCGTCAAGGTAGAGTGAATCATCAGTGTCTCTTCTTACAAAATCTGTTATTTTAAAAGCATTGTTGCTATAGCTTGTATATACAGATGAAAGTATCGGCATACCTAAAGTGGCAGTTCCGTCATACTGTAAAGCGGGATTCAGACTGTTTCGCTGCGGAATTGCCTGCATGTTGTATAATGTCATGCTTTGCTGTGCATGCAATTCAACGAAAGATGCAATAGCAGCAAGTGATAAGATAATTTTTTTCATTGCTTCTTTTTATAAAGTTACTTTTACAATTGCTCCCAAATTGACGTTGAATTTATAATCCGCATAAATCTTAACATTAGCGGTTCCGTTGTTAGCGGAAGTAACACCTGACTGAAGAATTAGTTTTTTAGCATTCATAATTTTTAAAATCCTGCTACGATCCAATGTGTGATCAGTTGTTTTGGTTGTGGAGGAAATTACTCTTCCGGATACCGCATCAACCGATGCAGACGGCATCAGCAGAAGGTCACCGTAAACCAATGAATCAAGTACTTTATAGTTTTCATCGGTGAAGTAAACCTGGAATTTTGTGTCGAACGGAAAACCGTTTTCAAGACGTGTCCGGATCATGAGCGACTGAATGTTTTGAATATTGTTCAGGTTAAAATTCACCGTATCGTTCAGGATAAAATCTTTTGCAGTTCCGTAAAGGGGAAGTTTTACTTCCATATTAATAGTTAGTTTGCTGGTATCAAGAACAAAATTCTCTCCCGTATTTCCATCAGGATTTATTTCATTCTGCGTCCGGCTGATGATATATTTAGGTTGAGTGGTAATCAGCGCCTGCACGTTACTGTTGCTTTTATTCATAGTAAAAGAACCTGTCAGTTGTTGTCCTATCTGGCTGATGTTCGGAGAAATAATTGGTAGCGGATCAGGAATACCGCTTGCAACCACAAAGCCGGTAAGATTGCCATTCATTCCTTTCATTTCAATAATTTTTGCGCGAACAGGAAATCCGAATGAATTCACAAAATCAACTTTTATTTCCGGGTTGGCAATTTTGAATGCACCCCCCCCCGTGGCATTGAACAGCGAAATATTAATTGTATCCTGCGGGCTTAACATGGTCTGCTGACCAAAGTATCCAAAGAGCTTTGAATATTTAGGATTTTTAAAATGAAAATCAATATCTAAATTATCGGAACCGTGAATTAGTGTTCCTGTTGTAGTAACAGCTACTGTATAGTTAACTTTTAGTTGGTTGTGGGCAATTCCTCCGTTGGTCAGATCCATTTTATAATTATCCATAGAGTTGCCTATCTGAGATGTCACCGGCAGGCTTCCCGTATAATTTAATTCGAACGATTCTGAAAATGCATTACCATTTAAAGTCAAAGTGGGGATAGTAACAGTAATTGTAATATCAGCGGGAATTCTTGATTTGAAATGTGTATTCATCATTCCTGATTTCAAAAACATGGAATCGAGCTGGATGCCCTGGGACATCGAAAAATCAATATTCTGAGAATAACTGAACGTTATAGTTCCGATTTGGTTAAGGAGAGTTGCAATCGAATCATTCAACAAAACAGTTTGTGTCACATCCTGGTCAGGAACTGAAATCATTTCTGATGCCCTCATTTGTAAAGCTTTTCCGGAATAAATTAACGTACAGAAATTATTCTGATCAACAACTAAGATACCACTGTCACTTTCATTTTTCATCAAATCCTGAATGGTGAGTGATGTGTAAGCAAGAGGCATGGCAAGTTCCGGACTGTAATTGGATGGTTTTAATTTTTTAAAATCAAGGTCGTCTTTTACGCAACTTTGAAATGCAAGAGCTACTACTAAGGAGAAGAAGGGGAGAAATCTTGTGCGGATAATTATATAAACCGAAGTCCTTTTAATCTTGTTCGCAGCATAAAGAAGAGCATCTTCAAAATGAGTTAAAATAAGTTTCAGCATTTGATACATGGTTTGTTTTTTACCGACCAAACATCATGCGCCAAAATTGTTTTTGTAAGATTTGAATAAAATGGAATTTTAAAAACCTGTAAAAACTTGTAAGAAAAATCTTTTTTTTATTTAATTCAATAAAACATGCTATTGAAGAAAAATTTTATTTTTACAAAAACTTTACTTGTCCCGATTTTTATCGGGAAACCTTAAACTTCCTTCTTATGTCGCGCATCTCCCACTTTGAAATCCCTTCCGATCACCCTGAAAAATCTATGAGCTTCTACAAACATGTCTTTGGCTGGACGTTCCAGAAATTCGGTGAACATGACTA